>JAIEMN010000023.1 GCA_019752115.1 Gemmatimonadaceae bacterium | reverse complement strand
GAAGCCGCAGCCGGGCCGGCCGGGTGCGCCCCGGCGCGACGTCGCCATCGCGGTCGAGGCGCCGGCCCCGCTGTCGGCCGAGTTCATGGTGACCTACCGCGTCGGCGGCGCCGGCGGGTCGCGCGGGTGGTGCCGGCGCCGGAGCGCCGCGCGCGCCGGGGGATAGCGCCCGCCCACAGACGGGTTTCATCAACCGGGGCCCGAGCTACGGGGAGTTGATTGGCAACAAGGGCGGCCTGACGCCGCTGCTCTTCGCGGTGCGCGAAGGGAGCGACGAAGCGGTGGAGCATCTCCTCGCCGCCGGCGCCAAGATCAACCATGTGAGCGAAGGCGACCACACGAGCCCGCTCCTCATGGCGTCGATCAACGGTCGCTTCGACATGGCCAAGATGCTGATGGGGAAGGGCGCCGACGTGAAGCTGGCGAGCGATGCCGGCGCAACGCCGCTCTATGCCGTGATCAACACGCAGTGGGCGCCCAAGTCGCTCTATCCGCAGCCCACCGCGCAGACGCAGCAGAAGACGACGCACCTCGAGCTGATGGAGATGATGCTCAAGGCCGGCGCCGATCCGAATGTGCGCCTCAAGAAGCACCTGTGGTACATGTCGTACAACTTCGACCTGCTGGGCGTGAATACCGTGGGCGCGACGCCGTTCTGGCGCGCGGCGTATGGCCTGGATGTGCCGGCGATGAAGCTGCTGGTCCAGTACAAGGCGGATCCCACGATTCCGACCATCAAGCCGACTGGCCGACTCCCGGGCGATGACGCGCCGGAAGAAGGCGCAGCCGGTGCGGGCGATCCGTCCGGCCTGCCGCCCATTCCGGATGGCGGCCCTGGCGTGTACCCGATCCACGCTGCCAGCGGCGTCGGCTACGGCGAAGGTTACGCCGCCAACTCGCACACCCATGCGCCCGACGCGTGGGTGCCGGCGGTGAAGTACCTGATCGAGGAGTTGCACGCCGATCCGAACAGCCGCGATCACAACGGCTACAACCCCATGCACCACGCCGCTGCGCGGGGCGACAACGAGCTGATTCAGTACCTGCTCAGCAAGGGGACCGACGTGAAGGCCATGAGCCGCCGCGGCCAGACGACTGCCGACATGGCGAACGGCCCGGTGCAGCGCATTCCGCCGTTCTTGGATACGGTGGAACTGCTGGTGAAGCTGGGGGCGAAGAACTCCAATAAGTGCAAGTCGTGCTGACACGCTGAACTTCGGTAACGGCGGACGCCTGTACGGCGGAAGCTGGACTTCGGAAGCTGGACGGCGGGAGCTGAACGACGGGCAAAACGCGGCGGGGACCACGGTGAACGCGATCACCATGGTCCCCGCTCTCGTTTTTTGCCCGCAGTCCAGCTTCCGCCGTCCAGCTTCCGTCGTACAGGCTTCCGCCGTTACCGCCCGTCAATCGTCATGATTCAGCTCATACTCCCGCTGCGCCGACATGCGTTCTTGTCCCTGCCGCTGGTCGCGCCGCTTGGCGGCGGCCATGGCTTTCCCGTGCGTGCCGGACGTCTTGATCGCGGGTAGCGCGATCTGCTTCTCGAGCTCGGTGCTGCCGCAGGCCGGGCAGGCGGGCACGGCCGATCCCCGGACGAGGGTTTCGAATTCATGCTGGCAGGCCGTGCAGACAAAGTCGAACATCGGCATATTGGGCCGTCTCGTTGTGCAGGTGAAGATCCCGATTCCCGATAAACGGAGAACCCCGATGCTGCGTTCGCGCTCCCCGTTGTTCGCGCTGGCTGCGCTCACGTCCATCCTCGCTACCGCCCCCCTTGCCGCGCAAGCCGCCGGCCAGCGCACGCCGGTCGTCGGGGAAGGGCAGCGCATCTCGCCCACCCTGAGCCCCGGTATCCGCGTCGGCAACCTGCTCTGGGCGTCCGGCCAGCTCGGCACGAGCCCCACGGACACGACGATCGCCGGCCAGACCCAGCGCTCGCTCGAGAACCTCGACAAGGTGTTCAAGGCCGCCGGCACCACCCTCGCCGCCGCCGCCACCAAGTGCACCGTGTTCCTCACCGACGTGAAGGACTTCGCGGGGATGAACGCGGTGTACTCCAAGTTCTTCCCGACCAACCCGCCCGCGCGCTCCACCGTCGTGGTGGCGGCGCTCGTGGTGGCGGGAGGGAAGGTGGAGATTGAGTGTCAGGGAGTCGTGCCGTAATCGCGGCGGAACAGCGGTAACGGCGGAAGCCCGAACCTCGGAAGCTGAAACGACGGGAGCTGGACGACGGGAACCGCGGTTCCCGATGTCCAGCTCCCGTCGTTCAGCTTCCGAGGTACCGGCTTCCGCCGTACCCGCCGTTCAATCCCGCGCCGCCCCCGCCCGCACCGGCCAAGGCACCCCCTGCGCTCCTCGCTTCACCGCCTGAATCCCGCGGTACGCGAACTTCTGCAGGCGCTTCCCTTCGTAGGTCTCGGTCGTGTAGATGTTGCCCTTCGAGTCGGTGGCGATGCTGTGCACCGCGAACCACTGGCCGGGCTGGCGGCCGCCGTCGCCGAAGTAGGTGAGGATCTCGAGCGACTGACGGTCCATCACGTACACGCGCTCGTTCTTGCCGTCGGCCAGGTACAGGTACTTCTGCGCCGGGTCCTTGGAGAAGGCGATGTCCCACACCGAGCCGTCGCCGCGGGTGTTCGGGAAGACGCGGACCTCCTTCACGAACTTGCCGTCCTTCTGGAAGACCTGAATGCGGTCGTTCGGACGGTCGCACACGTATACCAGGCCATCGTTCGTCGGCTCGGCGCAGTGCACCGGATTGCGGAACTGCTGGATGAGCGGGGCGGACGGATCGTACGGGGGCGTGCGGGCGTCGTCGGGCTTGTTGCCGTAGGCGCCCCAGAAGCGCTTGAGCTTGCCGGTGGGCATGTCGAGCACGGCCACGCGCCGGTTGCCGTAGCCGTCGGCCACGTAGGCTTCCTGCGCCTTCACGTCGAACGTGATCTTGGCCACCCGACCGAAGTGGGTCGAGTCGTTGCTGTTCACGGCCTGCTTCGGCACGCCGATCTGCTGCAGGAACTTGCCGTCGTGCGAGAACTTGAGGATGTGCGAGTCGCCCACGCCATTGCCGCCGATCCACACGTTGTCCTTGTCGTCAACGGAGACGCCGTGGTTCGAGGAGGGCCACTCGTACCCCTGACCGGGACCGCCCCACGCCTTGACCAGATTGCCGGCGGGATCGAACTCCAGGATCGGGGGCGCCGACTGGCAGCACTCGCCGATTGGCGGGTTCGCGTTCATGCCGGTTTCCGTCCGCTGGTTCAGCGTCGAGTCGCCGCGGTGGATGATGAAGATGTGGTCCTTGCTGTCCACGCCCACGCCGATGACCGAGCCAAGGACCCAGTGGTTGGGCAGGGGCTTGGGCCACATCGGGTCGACCTCAAACTTCGGGGCCTGGACCGTCTGGCGGTCGGTGGCGGTCAGGGTGGCCTGAGCGACGCCGAGGGCGGCGAGGGTCAGGCCAAGGAGGGTCCAGCGCGTCGTCGGTCGGACGATGGGCATCGAGGGGCTCCCGGGAGGGACGCGGGATATGGGGGGCTCCGGCCGGGTGGGATGTGCGACGCCGGAGCGGATGGTAACTTCGACGCGTTGAAGTAACCCGCCTGCGCTTTCCTGTCCAGAGACGTGTTGGCCCTCTCCCGCCTGTGGCGCGCCCGCGAGCTGTCTCGCCGGATCTCGCGCCTTGTCATCCCTGTGCTGTGCCTGCTGTGCGTACCGTGGCTCGGGGCGGCTGCCCACGAGGTGCCGCGGCACGTCGGGGTGCGCGCGTATGTGGTCCCCACGCCCGATCGCATCCGGCTGCTGGTGCAGATCCCGCTCGAGGCCGTGCGCGATGTGGACTGGCCGCTGCGGACCAACGGCTCGCTGGATGTCGCACGCGCCGCGCCATACCTGCGCGACGCGGCAGCGTTGTGGATTCGCGATGGCGTCACGTTGCGTGATGGTACCACCACGCTGCCCGCGCCGACCCTGCTGGCGGTGCGCGCCAGCGTTCCCAGCGATCGCGCCTTTGACGCGTGGGCGTCGGCGCTCAACGCGGTGCGCACGCAGCCGCTCGCCGACTCCACCGATGTCCCGTTCGCCCAGCTGCGGCTGGAAGCGGAACTCGAAGTGCCCGCCGCCGTGGCGCTCGGCAATCTCGTGATCGAACCGCGGTGGGCGCATCTGGGCATCACCACCACCACGGTGCTTACGGCCATCACTGCGAACGGTGCGCCACGCGTCTACACGTACGAAGGCGACCCGGGAGCGCTGCACCTCGATCCGCGCTGGTGGCACGCCGCGCTGCGCTTCGTCCGCGAGGGGGCGCTGCACCTGTTTGGCGGGCTCGATCACCTGCTGTTTGTGCTGTGCCTGGTGCTGCCCGTGCGCCGACTGGCGCCGCTGGTGGGGATCGTGACGGCGTTCACCGTGGCGCATTCGCTCACGCTCGGGGCGGCGGCGTTCGGCTTCGCGCCGAGCGGATTGTGGTTCCCCCCGCTCGTGGAAGTGCTGATCGCCGCGAGCATCGTGTGGATGGCGTTGGGGAACATCATCGGTGCGCGCGTCGAACAGCGCTGGAAGGTCGCGTTTGGCTTTGGTCTCATTCACGGCTTCGGTTTTTCGGCCGCGCTGCGCGACCAGCTGCAGTTCGCGGGGAGTCATCTGCTCACCTCGCTCGCGGCGTTCAACCTCGGGATTGAACTCGCGCAACTGGCCGTGCTGCTCCTGCTGGTGCCGGTGCTCAACTGGGTCTTCGCGCGCGAGATTCCCGAACGGATTGGCGTGATGGTGGCCTCGGCACTGGTAGCCCACGAAGCGTGGCACTGGATGGGAGATCGCGCGGCGACGCTCCGCGAGTATCCGATCACGATGCCGGCGCTCGATGCGGCCTTCGCCGTGAGCGCCATTCGCGTGGCGATGGCCGGCTGTGTGCTGCTCGGCGTGATGTGGGCGCTCTCGGCGCTCGTGGCGCGGCTGCAGCGTGCGGGCGTGCGCCTGACAGACGGGGCCCGCGTGACCGACGGGGCCCGCGTGGCCGCGGTACTTGTCGCTGGGGTGGTGGCCATCGGCATCGCCCCGCGGGCGGCGCAGGCCCAACCCCGCAGCACGGCAAGCGGCGTCTACACTCCGGAGCAGGCGCAGAAGGGGCGCGAAGTCTTTCAGTCCTCGTGTCTCGGCTGCCACACGGTGGCGTCGCACACCGGCCCCTCGTTTCAGCTCAAGTGGTTTGGCCGCCCGTTGGCCGACCTGTATGACTATCTCAGCAACCTGATGCCCAAGAGTGCGCCGGGGACGCTCACCGAAGACGAATACGTCTGGGTGACCGCCTACATCCTGCGCCTCAACGGCATGCCCCCCGGCAAGACCGAGCTCAACGCCGAGCCGGCCTGGCTCAAGTCGGTGCGCGTGGATTCTGTGCGCACCGGCAAGTCGATGCATCCTTCCCCCGCGGTTCGTTAGTCCATTCCCTCCTCAGGAGTTCGCATGCTCCGAAGTGGTACCACCAAACTCGCGGCGCTCGCCGCCGTCAGTACGGTGCTGGCCGGCGTGCTCGTCACGCAGGTCAAGAGCACCACGGCGCAGGCCAAGCCGCTCGTGCGCGGCAACGCGTACGGTGAATGGCGCTACTGGGGCGCCGATCAGTGGAGCACCCGCTACTCGCCGCTCGACCAGATCAACGCGTCGAACTTCGACAAGCTGCAGGTCGCCTGGACCTGGAAGGGTGGGGAGAAGTTCGGCCCCGATGAGTACTACCGGACCACGCCGCTGTATGCGAACGGCCGCCTCTTCACGGTGGTGTCCACCAAGCGGCACGTCGTGGCGCTCGATCCGGAGACGGGCAACGAGCTGTGGTCGTACAAGGTCGAGGAAGGCATCCGCTGGCAGAAGGCGCCGCGGCAGTTTGCCGGCCGCGGTCTGTCGTACTGGAGCAGCGGCACGAAGGAACGCGTGCTCGTCACGACGCCCGGGTATCATCTCATTTCGCTCGATGCGAAGACGGGCAAGCCCGACCCGACGTTCGGCAAGAACGGCCAGATCGATCTCATGGAAGGGATCGGCTATCCGCTGGTGAAGCTCGCGGTGGATGACTCGGGGCCGCTCATCATCTCCGATGCGGCGCCGTATCGCGCGGCCAAGCCGGGCGAGACCTGGGATCCGGTCAAGAAGATCGGTGCCGATGGCACGGTGGGTATCCTGGGCCAGATCGCGTCGAGCTCGCCGCCGATCGTGGTGGGCAACGTGCTCATCGTGGGGAACAGCTCGATTCACGGCTACTACCCCATTCGCGCGTCGAATCCGACCGGCACCATTCGCGGCATCGACATCGCGACGGGCAAGGTGCTCTGGAAATTCAATCTCGTCCCGCAGCCGGGTGAGTACGGCGCCGAGACGTGGAAGAACGGATCCAAGATCGGCACCAAGGGCGTGGGCAAGGTGGACGCGTGGGCGCCGTACAGCGCCGACGAAGCGCTCGGTCTCGTCTACATCCCGGTTGGCATGCCCCTCATGGACGAATACGGCGGCCATCGTCCGGGCGACAACCTCTTCGGCAACTCGCTCGTCGCGCTCGATGTGAAGACGGGCAAGCGGAAGTGGCACTTCCAGATGGTGCACCATGACATCTGGGACTACGACACGCCGATGGCGCCGAACCTCCTCGACGTCACGGTGAACGGCCAGAAGCGCAAGGTTGTCGCCGTCACCACGAAGCAGGGCTGGGTGTACACGTTCGACCGCGTGACCGGTGAACCGATCTGGCCGATGCCGGAAACGCCGGTGGCGCAGAGTGGTATTCCGGGCGAGCAGTCCTCGCCCACGCAGCCCATTCCCAGCAAGCCCGCGCCGTACTCGCAGCAGGGGCTCGTGGAGGCCGATCTGATCGACTACACGCCGGCCATCAAGGACTCGGCGCTGGCGCTCGCCAAGAAGTGCCGCATGGGCCCGTACTTCATTCCGCCCTCGGCGGCGGATGGGAAGGACAAGACCGGCTTCAAGTGCTCGTGGTACGCGCCGGGCGCGAGCGGTGGTGTGAACATCGATGGCGGTGCCGCGGCGGACCCGGAGACGGGCAAGCTCTTCGTCGCGTCGATCACCGGTATGAGCACCACGGCGCTCCGCAACGATCCGTGCTCGGAATTCGACTACAGCTCACCGGCCAACAACTGCGGCCTCCTCGGCGCCCTGCCGGCCCCGGCGGGCTACAAGCCGCCCGAGAACGTCGGCTTCAACGGCCGTTCCAACGGCTCGATGATCGGTGGCGTGTCGATCGTGAAGAACAAGCAGTTCGGTGGCATCACCGCGTACGACATGAACAGCGGCGACAAGAACTGGTGGATTCCGAACGCCGGCTTCTTCAAGCAGACGACGCGCGACAAGCTGTTCGAAGGCGTCACGCTTGATCCCGTGCCGGGGCGTGGTCAGGCGCAGGTGATCAACACCAAGTCGCTCATGATCTACGGCACCGGCCGCAGCGGTGGCCTGCCGGGTGAACCGCCCAAGCTCTACGCCGTGGACAAGGCCACCGGCAAGCAGATCGCGTCGGTGCAGATCCCGTCGAAGACGACCGCCGTGCCGATGACGTTTCTGCACAAGGGGCAGCAGTATATCGTGTTCGCGGTGGGGGCGGAGGAGCAGGCGGCACTGGTAGCGATGAAGCTGCCGAAGTGAGGCGGATGGTCGGTTAACCCCCGAGAGCTCAGGGGGAAGAACGTCAGGGGGGAGAGTTCAGGACTGCGGCAGTCCTGAGCTCTCCCCCCTGATCTTCTTCTCCCTGAGCTCTCGGGGGTTCCGCTTTCTACCTACCGCTTCTTCTCATACCGCTTCAACGCCTTCTGCCCCACCTCAGCCCCATAGATATTGCCCGCCGCATCCACCGCCACGCCTTCCGCACTCGACGTGCTCGGCGGATTCGGCTCCGGATCCGGAATGAATCCCGTGACCACGCCCGTGCGCGCACTGCCGATGCGAATGCCGCGCGTCCAGGCCTTGTGCGGCGGGTTCACCGAACCGCTCTCCGAGTCGGCGACATAGATCGTGTCGTTCTGGTCGATCCAGATGCCACTGGGGCGGCTGAACTGATACCACGTCTCGAGGATCTTGAAATCGCGATCGACAATCAGGATGCGATCGTTGCCGCGGTCACCGATGAACAGGCGTCCCTTGGAGTCGAAGGCGAGCGTGTGCGGCTGATCGAGCTGGCCCGTGCCTTTGCCCCACGTGCCCCAGGTGCGCTTGAGGCCACCGGTCTTGTTGAACACCAGAATGCGCGCGTTGGCGCCGGCCGCCGAGGAATGCCCCTCGGCCACGTAGATGTCCCCGTTGGGCGCGGTGACGATCGCATTCGGCTGCCAGAAGTACGCCGAGTCCTTGCCGCCGCCCGGGCGACCGAGCGACATCAGGTAGTCGCCCTTGGGGCTGAACTTGTGGATCTGATGCCCCTTGTCGGCGGGGGCGTTGGCCCCGCGCCCGAGGGTGCAGGTGCAGTCCACCACCCAGATGTTGCCGTCCTTGTCCACATGGATGCCGTGTGGCGAGATGATCATCGCCGAGCCGAAGCTCTGCACGAGATTCCCCTGGGCGTCGAACTTGAGTACCGACGGCAGCGTGGAACCGAGGCAGTTGTTCTGCCCGCACCGCTCGGCGACCCAGATGCTCTTGCCATCCTTGTCGATGGCGACGGCGCTGGTGGAGCCCCACGTGCGACCGGTCGGGAGCTTGGCCCACCCCTCCACGGTGCGATAGGCGTTGGGCTTGTCGTTGACGGCCGGCATGTCGGGCGCGGATTGCGCCTGAAGCGAGAGGGCACTGCCAAGGACCGTGAGGGCCGTCAGCACGGCCGACGGCAGCGGAGCGAAGCGAGGGGCGGGACGGCGCATGGGCGCTGAGGCGGGAGGGAAGGGAGGCACGCCGCTGGTTTGGCGCGGCGACCGCAGCCAAGTTGCAGTCATGCCCGCTGCCTCCGCCAGCCATCCCCCCGGTCCACGCGCCCGCTATCCGGGCGAGCTGCTGTCGCGTCTGTCGGGGCGGGACCGGCTGGCCTTTCTGGAGAGCCTCCCGGCGCGTTATGGCGACGTGTGTAGCTTCCGGGCGGGCGGCCGGCGCATCGTGCTGCTCTCCCACCCGGATGACATCCGTGATGTGCTGGTCACCCACCAGCGCCGCTTCATGAAAGGGCGGGCGCTGCAGCGGGCCAAGCGGTTGATCGGCGACGGACTGCTCACCAGCGAGGGAGAGCTGCACCTGCGGCAGCGGCGCCTCGTGCAGCCGGCCTTTCACAAGGCGCGCATTGCGGGGTATGCCGACGCGATGGCGCAGGCTGCGGTCGCAGCGCGCGAGAGCTGGCGCGCCGGCCCGGCGGACATCAACGCCGCCATGATGGCGCTCACCATGACCATCGTGGCGCGCACGCTCTTCGCCACCGACGTCGCGCACGAGACCGAGCGCGTGGCGCAGGCGCTGCACGATGCCTTTTCGTCGTTCAATCTCGGCTTCAGCCCGCTCGCGCCGCTGCTCGACGCGCTGCCGACCGCCAAGACGCGCGCCTTCAAGCGGGCGCGGGCCACGCTCGACGACATCATCTACCGCATCATCGCCGAGCGTCGGCGCGAGGGCGGCGATCGCGGCGATCTGCTGAGCATGCTGTTGGCGGCGCAGGATACCGAAGGCGACGGCACCGGGATGAGCGACACCCAGCTGCGCGATGAGCTGCTCACGCTCTTCCTGGCCGGCCACGAGACCACCGCCAACGCGCTCAGCTGGACCTGGCTGCTGCTGGAACAGCACCCGGCCGTGCGCGAGGCCTTGCACGCCGAGATCGATGGTGCGCTTGGCGACCGAACGCCGATCGCCGACGACGTGGCGCGCCTGCCGTACACGCGGGCGGTGTTTGCCGAGGCGATGCGCCTCTATCCGCCGGCCTACATCGTGGGCCGCATGGCACTCGAATCGCATACGGTACGCGAGTGGTCCTTTCCCCGCGGCACGATCTTTCTGATGTCGCAGTGGATTACCCACCGCGATGCGCGCTGGTGGGGCACGCCGGGCGCCTTCCGCCCCGAGCGTTGGCTCGAACCCGATGAACGGCCGCGCTTTGCCTACTGGCCGTTTGGTGGTGGCACCCGCATCTGCGTGGGCGAGCAGTTCGCCTGGATGGAGGGTGTGCTGGTGCTCGCCGCCCTGGCCCGGCGGTGGGAGGTCCGGGTAGCGGCCCCCTATCCGCGGCCGGAGCCGATCATCACGCTCCGCCCGACTGGCGGCATGCCGGCCACGCTCGTCGCGCGCGCGCGGTAAATTCGTCGCTCCCCCTTCGGAGCGGCCATGTTCGAGCGTCCTGACTATCTGGTGATCGGTGCCGGCGCCACCCCACTGGCGTTCGTCGACAGTGTCGTTGCACACTCCACCGCGTCGGTCGTGATCGTCGATGCGCAGGATCATCCGGGTGGCCATTGGAACGTGGCGTACCCATGGGTGCGGCTCCATCAGCCGTCCGCGTACTACGGGGTGAACTCCACCCCACTCGGCCGCGGCGTGCGCGACGTGACCGGGATCAACGCGGGCATGAACGAACTCGCGTCGGGCGCCGAGATCCTCGCGTACTTCGAGCAGGTCATGCACGACCGCCTGCTCGCCTCCGGTCGGGTGCACTACCTGCCGCGCCACTGGGCCACGGTGCGCGATGATGGCACGGTGGAGGTGACGTCACGGGTGACCGGTGCGGTCACGGTGATGCATCCGGGGACGATCGTGGATGGGACGCTGGCGCGCACCGAAGTCCCGGCCACGCATCCGCCGAGGTATCCCGTGGGGGAGGGCGTCACGTGTGTCCCGCTCAACGCGCTCCCGACGCTCGAGCGCCCCGGCGCCCGATACACCGTGGTGGGGTCGGGCAAGACGGGTATCGATGCCGTACTCTGGCTCCTCGCCCACGACGTGCAACCCGAACGTATTCGCTGGATCGTGCCGCGTGATGCCTGGATGCTCGATCGAGGCAACCTGCAGGTGCGGGAGGATGCCTTCGAAGTCACCGTTGGCGGTGTGATCAAACAACTCGCGAGCATCGCCGAGGCCTCGTCGCCCACGGATGTGATCCGGCGACTCGAAGCGGCGGGGCAGTGGATCCGGCTCGATCCCACGATCGAGCCCACGGCGTACAAGTGCTGCACCGTCTCGCAGCCGGAACTGCAGCAGTTGCGACGCGTCGGTGAGATCGTGCGACTCGGGCACGTGCAGGCCATCAGCACCGATGCGATCACGCTCACGCACGGCACGCTGCCGATGACGGCCGATGATGTCGTCGTTGACTGCTCGGCGAGTGCCGTCATCGCCCCGCCGCCGCTGCGCGTCTTCGAGCCGGGGCGGATCAATCTGCTCTTCGTGCGGACCTGTCAGCCCACCTTCAGCGGCGCCATGATCGGCCTCGTGGCCTCGATCGAGCCCGATGTCGAGCGGCGCAATGCGTTGCTGACGCCGGTGGTCAGCCCCGGTGTGCCCTTCGACTTTCTCCGGATGTGGGCCGGCACGATCCGCAATCGGCTGGCGTGGACCCAGGTCCCGGCCATCGAGGCCTGGCTCAAGACCACGCGCCTGGACATGCTCGCGATCATGGGGCGCATGATCACGCCCGATCGCCCGGACCGGGCCGCGATGATGGGCGAGCTGCGCGCCACGCTCGTCAAAGCGGGCGAGCGACTGCCGTCGTTGCTCGCGGCGATCTGAAGCCGGTGCCATGGATAGGCTGTTGGAACTGATCGCACAGGGAACACAGAGCCGAGGCGCTTGCTGATCCTCGCTATGGCCCAGGCGGACGCGCGCCACAGTGACCTCTATGGCTCTGTGCGCTCTGTGTGATCAGTTCAAACAAAACTTGCCAGCGCTACGCCGCCCCGGTCATCACAGCGACCGCATCCGACATCGAAATCGCCGATCGCTCGACCAGCAGCGCACGATGCCCCAGCCGCTGGATGTGAATGCGATCGGCCAGCTCGAAGACATGCGGCATGTTGTGGCTGATGAGCACCACGCTCAAGCCACGGTCACGGACGCGACGGATCAGGTCGAGCACCATCCCGCTTTCGCGCACGCCCAGGGCCGCCGTGGGCTCGTCCAGGATTACCACGTGTCGCGCGAAGGCGGCGCTGCGGGCGACAGCGATCCCTTGGCGCTGGCCGCCGGAGAGCGTCTCGACGGCCTGGGTCAGCGAGCGCACGCGAATGCCCAGCGCGTCGAGATGCGTCGCCGCTTCGCGTAGCATGCGGGGGCGATCGATCAGGCGCAGCGCGGAGCCGAGCACGCCGGGCCGGCGCAGCTCGCGTCCGAGGAAGAGGTTTTCGGCGATCGAAAGCGCCGGTGCTACCGCGAGGTCCTGATAGACGGTTTCGATCCCGGCCGCGCGGGCGTCAGCAGGAGAGCGGAACGCCACCGATGCCCCGTCGAGCCGGATGACGCCGCTGTCGGGGATCATCGCGCCCGAGAGCGCCTTGATGAGCGACGACTTGCCGGCGCCGTTGTCGCCGATCACGGCCAGAATCTCACCGGCGCGCACCTCGAAGTCGCAGCCGTCCAGCGCGACCACCGAGCCGTAGGCTTTGCGCAGGCCGCTGGCGTCGAGCACGAGAGGCGCCGCGCTCATCGGGCGCGCCTCGCCGATTGGTCGAGCGAAACGGCGAGGATGACCAACACACCCGTCACCAGGATCTGGTACACCGACGACACACCCATGAGCGTGAGGCCATTGCGGAACACCCCCACGATCAGCGCGCCGACCAGCGAGCCAAGGATCACCCCGCGGCCACCGAACAGGCTGGTGCCGCCAAGGACGACCGCCGTGACCGTGTCCAGATTCTCCGTCTGCCCCGCCTGCGGATCACCCACGCCCGTGCGTGCCACACCGAGCAGCGCCGCCACGCCGTAGCAGGCGCCGGCGAGCGTATATACCGCAAGCAGGACCCGAGCAGTGGCAATGCCGGAGAGGCGCGCCGCTTCCGGCGCGTTGCCCGTGGCGTACAGGTGGCGGCCACCGGCTGTTTCGCGCAGCAGCCACCACGCGAGCCCGTAGAGCACCAGCATCGCCATCACCCCGTACGCCACCGGGGTGCGTCCAACACTTACGGTGTCGCCGAGCAGGGTGAGCAGCGGGGGCAGGTCCGTCACACTCTGCGAATGGGACACGAGCTGCGTCAGCGCGAACGCAATGTTCATCGTCCCGAGCGTGACGATGAACGGCGGCAGTTTGATGCGGGTGATCAGCAGCCCGTTCAGGAACCCCGCGACCGTCGTGACACCAACGCCGGCGCCAATCGCGAGGGCAGGGGAGAGCCCGCCGCGCGTTGCCAGCAGTGCCATCACGACACCGCCCAGCGCCATCACCATGCCGCAGGAGAGATCGATACCGGCCGTGAGAATCACCAAGGTCTGACCGATGGCGAGCACCCCCACCACCATGACCTGCTGGAGAATGAGCGACAGGTTCTCGCCCGTCAGAAAGCGCGGCGACTGGAGCGCGAAGAAAGTCGATGCCGCGATGAGTGCGAGCACCGGCCCCAGCGTGGCGAGCTGTCGCGCACGACGGCTCACCGGGCCCCGATCACTTGGTGCCCCAGCAGCGCTGTGCGCCTTCGGCTGGCGAGAGGCTGGTCACGCCCGCCGCCGCTGTCGCCGCCACCAGTGCCACGCCGGTATCGGTGTAGCCACTTGGCTTCTTGCCGGACGTGATGAACGTCATCGCGGCCTCCACGCCGAGTTCGGCCATGTGCAGCGGATACTGCTGCGCCGTGGCCGCCAGCTTCCCCTCGGCGACGTCCTGCACGCCACGGCAGCCACCATCGACGCTCACGATGAGCACGTCCTTCTCGCGCCCCGCCTTCTTGAGCGCGTTCCACGCACCGGCGCCGCTCGGCTCGTTGATGGTGTACACCACGTTGACCTCCGGATGCTGCTGAAGGCAGTTCTCCATGACCGTCTGCGCCTTGGCCTGATCGCCGACGCCGTCGCCCATGCACACCACTTCCGGTGGCTGGGCGAGATCGTTGTGCGAGCGATCGAAGCTGGCGAGGCCGAAGCCCTGCAGGAAACCGTTGTGACGCTGCGCCCCGGTGGGATTGCCGGGGATGAGATCGATGGTCACGATCTTCGCTGGCGCGCCGCCAAGGCGCGCCTTGGCATAGGCGCCGATCAACTCGCCCGCCTTGTAATTGTCGGTACCAAAGAACGCGTCCGTGGCGTCGAGCGGGTCGGTGGGGCTGTCGAGGGCAATCACGAGCACACCGGCCTCACGCGCCTTGCGGATGGCCGGCACGATGGCCTTGGCATCACTCACCGAGATGAGCACAGCCTTGGCCCCCGCCGCGACCTGATTCTCGAGCGCGGTGACCTGGCCGGCATTGTCGCCGTCGTTGCGGCCGGCGCCGGCCAGCAGGGTGGCCCCTTTCGCCTTGGCGGTAGCGTCTGCGCCCTCCTTCATCTTCACGAAGAACGGATTGGTCTCGGTCTTGGTGATCAGGCCGATGATCGGGCCGCTGTCGGATGTCGTGCCGCAGGCGGTGGCCAGCAGCAGGGCCGCGGGAAGGAGGCGGAGGGCGTGCATGCCGGTAATCAGCAGAGGGCGCCGCGCCGAGGCAAGAACAGGGCGCCGGTTGCGCCTCCCGCCCCGAGAGGCGACCGTTGGATCATGCGTGACATGACCACCGGTTCCATCCCGCGCCATATCGTGCGCCTCGCGCTGCCCATGGCGGCCGGCATGATCTTCCAGACGATGTACTATCTGGTGGACCTGTGGTTCGTCACCCGCCTGGGTGATGCAGCGGTCGCCGGCGTCAGTGCCGCCGGCAACGTGCAGATGATCGTCATGTCGGTCACGCAGGTCCTCGGCGTGGGTACGATGGCGCTTATCGCCAATGCCGTCGGCCGAAAGGATCAGGCCGATGCCAATCTCGTCTTCAATCAGAGCACGATCTGGGCGTTCGCCTGCGGCGTGCTCGTGCTGGTCGCTGGCTTCGCGCTGAGCCCCGTCTATTTGGGCGCCGTTGGGGCCGACGAGGCCACGCGCGCCAACGGGTTGAGTTATCTGCGCTGGTACCTGCCCGGGCTGGGGCTCCAGTTCGCGCTCGTGAGCATGGGATCGGCGCTACGCGGCACCGGCATCGTGAAGCCCACGATGCTCGTGCAGATCCTCACGGTCGTGATGAACATCATTCTCGCGCCGGTACTCATTGCCGGGTGGGGCACGGGCAAGCCGCTGGGGGTCGCTGGCGCCGGGCTCGCCAGCACGCTCGCCATTGCGGTCGCGGTGCTCATGATGTCCATCTACTTCGTCCGCCTTGAGCACTACGTCGGGTTCAAGCGGGAGCTGCTCACCTTCCGGACGGATGTGATCGCGCGCATCCTGCGCATCGGCGTTCCGCCGGGCGCCGAGTTTGCCCTGATGTTCGTGCTGACGGGGGTGAGCTACTTCGTGATCCGCGACTTCGGCTCGGCGGCACAGGCCGGCTATGGTATCGGCTCGCGCGTGATGCAATCGATCTTCCTCCCCGCGATGGCCATCTCGTTCTCGGCGGCCCCACTCGCCGGGCAGAACATGGGCGCCCGCCAGATGCAACGCGTGCGCGACACGTTCAAATGGGCCGCGATCATGGGCAGTGGGCTGATGTTCGTGCTCACGCTGGTGTGTCAGTGGCGCCCCGAGTTGTTCGTGCAGGGCTTCACCGAGGAAGCGCCGGTGGTGGCTGTCGCGGCGACATTTCTCAAGACGATCTCGTGGAACTTCGTCGCGTCGGGGCTGCTCTTCACCTGCAGCGGCATGTTCCAGGCGCTCGGCAATACCGTGCCCTCCCTCATCAGCAGCGCGACACGCCTCCTCACCTACGCCATTCCGGCGCTCTGGCTCGCGCGCCAGCCGGGATTTCAGTTGATGCATGTGTGGACGCTGTCCGTGGTGACCGTGGCGTTCCAGGCCGGCTTCACGCTCTGGTTGCTGCGGCGCGAGTTGCAGCAGCGCGCGCCCATAACTGCCTGAGCGGGTCGCATGCCTCGCCCCCCCGTCGTTCGCCGTGTCGTTGCGCTTGCGGTCGGTCTCGTCGCGGCGGCCGGTCGGTTGTCTGCGCAGGCCACCCCGACGCCGTGTCCATCGGCCGTCCCCTCGTCGGCCGCCTGTTACAGTGGCAAAGACAGTGCAGGCGCGTACTACTGGGTGGTCATGCCGGCGCAGTGGAACCGCAAGCTCGTGGTGCACGCGCACGGTGGTCCCGAACTCGGCGCGCCTGATGCCAAGCGCACCGCCGATGACGTGACGCGATGGGCCATCTGGCCCACACTCGGCTATGCGATGGTGGCGTCGTCGTACCATCAGGGCGGGGTGGCGGTACTGTCGGCGGCCGACGATGTGCGTCGCAGTCGCGATCTGTTCGTGGCCCAGTTTGGTGCCCCCACACGCACGGTGCTCCACGGCCAATCATGGGGCGCCGGCGTGGCGGCGCGTGCGGCGGAGCAGTTCAATGCCCCCGGCGCCGATGGCCGTCGCGCGTTCGATGGCGTGCTGCTCACCAGCGGCGTCTTGGGAGGGGCGACGTACTCCTACGACTTCCGCATGGATCTGCGGGTCGTGTACCAGGCGGTGTGCGGCGATCATCCGCGCGCCGATGAGCCCGCGTATCCGCTGTGGATGGGGCTTCCGCCGGGCGCTACGCTCACGCGCGCACAACTCGCCGATCGCGTGGATGCGTGCACCGGAGTACGGCAGCCGGCCGGCGCGCGCACGCCGCAACAGGCTGAGCGTCTCGCCACGATTCTAACGGCGGTGAAGGTGCCGGAGCGCACGCTCATCGCGCATCTCAACTGGGGCACCTGGCACTTTCAGGACATCGTACAGAAGCGCACGAACGGCGCCAATCCGTTTTCTACCGTCGGCGTCACATATCCGGGCACGGTGAAGGGCGCGGCGCTCAACACGCAGGTCGCCCGCTATACGGCCGACAGCTCGGCGGTCGCCCGTCTGGCCGCCGACGCCGATCCGCGCGGCACGCTCGAGGTGCCCACGCTCACGATGCACGCAATCGATGACCCGACGGCGTTCGTGGAACTTGAGGACACCTTCCGCAACACGGTGACGCGCGCTGGTCGCAGCACCTGGCTGCTTCAGCTCTTCACCAGCGACGCGGAGCACAGTTATCTGACGGACGCCGCGTACGTGACCGCGCTGATGGCGCTCGAGCGCTGGCTGGATACCGGCCGGCGCCCCGCTGCGAGCGAGGTGGCCGCGTCCTGCCCGCAGGTGGCCGCGGCCTTCCAGCCCGCGACCGGCTGTCGCTTCCAACCAGCGTTTCAGCCCCGCCCGCTCACGGATCGGGTGCCGGAACGCCGCAAACCGCTCGCGGCGGCCTCGCCAGGCCGCACGCGATGATTGCATGCGAGCTCTGGTGTAGTGCGTGAACGCAGTGCATAGTCGGGGCACTCCCCTGCCGTTCCCACCCGCCAGCTCTCCATGGGCCGCAGCCTGTTCGCCATTGCGACGGGGTTCGTCCTCATCGCCGCACTTACGCTGGGCACCGATCTCGCCCTGCACGTGGCCGTGCCGTCGCTCTACGACGCCAACGGCGGCACGCAGAGCGCGCCCGTGCTGCTGCTCATGATGGCCTATGTCGCGCTGTACGCGATCGGCGGCTGCTATCTGTGCGCGCGGCTCGCGCCATCGCATCCACGGGTGCACACGACCATGCTGGGCGTGCTGGGGCTGATCGCCACCACATGGGCCGGCATGCACCAGTGGGACCTGCGCCCGTCGTGGTTCCACGTCCTGTCGATCGTGCTCGTCATGGTCTACGCGACAATCGGCGGCCAGCTGCGCGTGATGGAACTCGAGCAGCGCCCGGCGCGGCGGCTGAGCGCAGCCCGCGCCGCATGAGCCCGCGCATCGTGCAACTGGCTGGCCGGGCGGTGCTCGCCGCGGCGCTAGCGGGGAGCCTTGCCGACTGCGGTCGGCCGGCCGCCAACGCGACCGAAGCGGTCACGCAGTTCTACGCCGTGCTCGACGCGGCAGGGGTGCACCGCGTTCCCGATGCGGCGCAGCTGACGGCCCTCACGCCTTACCTCGCCGATTCCCTCGCGCACGCGCTCGATCGTGCACGTGCCATGAGAGAATCGGCCGAGACGAGCGCGCCCGGCGAGAAGCCGCCCTTTGCCGACGGGGACATCTTCAGCAGCCTGTTCGAGGGCCGCACGGCGTCGGTGGTGAAGGACTCCGTCGCCCGAGGTGATACGACGTTGGTCGTGGTGCAATTCACCAACGACACGCAGAAGCCGCCGGTGGAGTGGAAGGACACCGTGGTCGTGGTGAACCAGGGTGGGCGCTTCCGCCTGGCCGATATCCGCTACGGTACCGCGTGGGAGTTCGGGTTCCGCGGCCGCTTGCTCGACCTGCTGACCACACCGTAACCGCGTCACCGCGCCTCGCGGTGCGATCACACCGCGGTGCCTTGCCACCGTCCGCGACGGAACGCCACCGCGCTCACGCCGGCGAGCAGGGAGTACGCGCACAGCACGCTCACGAACACGCCCTGCGGCCCCAGCGTGGTGTAGTGCGCCAGGGCCCATGCCAGCGGCAACTCGAAGATCCAGAAGACGGCGATGTTGATGCGGGTCGGAGTGCGCGTATCGCCCGCGCCGTTGAACGCCTGCGTGAGCACCATGCCGAAGGCGTACAGCGGGAAGCCGAACGCCATCAACCGAAGCCCGGGCACCGCCACATCATGCACGGCCGTGTCATGCGTAAACAGCGCCACGATGGGCGTCGTGGCCACCACGAAGAGCACCCCCACCGCGCCCAGAAACGCCACGTTGTAGCGGGCCGCCGTCCACACGGCGGCCTTGGCGCGTTCCGGATTGCGTGCGCCGAGCGCCTGACCGACCATCGTGGCGGCCGCGTTCCCCAGCCCCCACGCCGGCAGCAGGCAGAACATCACCATGCGCACCGCAATCGTGTAGCCGGCCATCGCTGCGCTCCCGAAGCCTGCCATCAGCCGGATGAGCACCATCCAGCTCAAGCTCCCCACGAGCACCTGAAAGGTCGCATTCACGGAGAGCCGCAGCAGCGTACGCATGGTGCTGAGCTCCACGACCAGATGCTCCCGCGCCACGCGCAGATGCCCCGCGCCGCGCGTCAGGATGCGCAGCGCGAAGAGCAGGCCGATGCCGCGGCCGATCGTGGTCGCCACCGCGGCGCCCGTCACGCCAAGCTCGGGGAACGGACCGAGGCCAAAGATCAGCATGGGCCCCAGCACGATGTTCAGGCCATTGGCGAGCCAGAGCACGCGCATCGACACGGCCGCATCACCGGCTCCGCGGAACGCCGAATTCACGACGAACAGCAGAAAGGCGGTCCCGCTCCCGCCGAGCATGACGCGGGTAAAGGTCGTGCCGGTGGCCAGGACGTCCGGCGCCGCGCCCATGAGCCGCAGGAGCTGTGGCGCGAAGAGGGCGCCCGTGAGCCCCAGCACAGCCGAGGCGATGGCGCCCAAAATGAGTGCCTGCGCCGCGGCCCGCGCCGCCGCCGCGGGATCCTTCTCGCCCACACGTCGCGCGACCATGGCGCTGCCGCCAATGGCCAGCCCCATCGCCAGGGTGTACACCACGATCATCATCGACTCGGTGAGCCCCACCGTGGCGACGGCGCTCGCCCCAAGCCGGCTCACGAAGAACACATCCGACAGCGCGAAGAGGCTCTCCATGAGCATCTCCAGCACCATCGGGATCGCCAGCAGCACGATGGCCCGGCTGATGGACCCGCTCGTGTAGTCGTGGGGCGTCCCGCGCAGCGCGTCGCGCACATCGTGCTACCACGGACGTGGCGCCACGGTGGTGTCCTGCAAGGCTTCGGTCATCCCGCTCATATCCGCTCTCACGAAAAAAGAAGCGCCCCACCGATGCTCGAAGCAGGGTGGGGCACTGATTGCGCGGCGCGACGGGAGGTCGCTACCAGCTCACGGAGCCTGCTTCGAAAGTCTTGGACTGTGAGACCGGCAGCAGAATCATCGAAGCACCAGAATCGCGAGGTCGCGTGGCGACGTGACAGCGGGATGGGCGATCCGTTGCGGATCGTCCGACAACCGAAAGTGCGTCAGGAGCCGGCGCGGCGCAAGCGGACGCCACCAGATCCGGTCTCGATGCGCAAGCGACCGCGACCGTCGCCGATCGTCCCACGCAGTGTGTTCCGCTCGACGCGCGTCGTGCGTACCGCAAAGTCGGTGGAGATGCCGCCGCTCCCGGTTTCGACGTCGACACTGCCGTCGTAGTTGCTCGGCAGCGCCACCGTGACTCGACCCGATCCCGACTCGATGCTCACGTTCCGCGGAGACGAGCGCAGGCTGAGATCCACGCCGCCGCTGCCGGCGTCGACGCTGATGTCATCACCGCTGGCATCGGCCAGCCGTACGCTCCCCGATCCGACATCGACCGTGAGGCGGCCGCAGGCGACGCCCGTGCCGGTGATGCCCCCCGAGCCCGTGTCGATGCGGCAGTCGTCGCTGCGCACGCCATCGAGCGCCACGCCACCCGAACCCACGTCAACGCTCAGCCGCGGGCCGCGCGCGTCGCGCACGTCCACGCCACCCGAGCCGGTATCGATGATCAGCACCCCACGCGTGCGATCGGTGACGACGCGCGCCGACGCCACATCGAGATGCAACTCGGCGTCTACATCGCTCGCGCGCAGTTCACCCACCAGCAGATTGGCGTCGAGCACCTGCCCATCGGGCACCAGCACGCGAATGTCCGCCCACGCTTCGAGGCCACTGCCGCTGCTCGTCACCTTCACGCGGCGACGCCCCGTCCATCCCCGTTCGCCGCCCCACGTTCCATCGTCGTTGATGGAGCTCGACGTGTTGCTGGTGCCCCAGTTTCGCCCCCAGCGACGGTCGCGTCCGCGATCATCGTCGCGGTTGCTCCCGCTGCCGCGATTCCAGTCCCGAT
The DNA here is from genome assembly GCA_019752115.1 of Gemmatimonadaceae bacterium. Taxonomy (NCBI): domain Bacteria; kingdom Pseudomonadati; phylum Gemmatimonadota; class Gemmatimonadia; order Gemmatimonadales; family Gemmatimonadaceae; species Gemmatimonadaceae bacterium. Next base: position 162,160 of record JAIEMN010000023.1, on the reverse strand, counting down.
ACACGATGTCGTCATCCGGGTAGATCACGCGCAACGTGGGCTTGCCGCGCACGGTGCCCGTCTCGATGCGCAGCTTGCTCGCGTCGCGCCCGCGGCGGGTGATCTCGAACTCTACCTCGCGGCCACTACCATGCGCGATCTGGACGGTGCCGGCGATGTTGTAGAACGCCACCTCGCGGCCGCTCACGGTACGACGTTCGGTCTGCGCATGGAGCGCATGCCAGGCGGGGAGCGCCGACAGCGCCAGCGCGGCCAGCGAGCGGCGGCCGGACAGCGAGCGGGACAAAGGAACAAGGATCATGATGGATCCGGAAAAGGGTCGTTGGACAGGACGGCCCCCGGGACCGCAGGTTTCAGGGTCCGTGTGCCGCCAACGCTTCGACGGTGGTAGCCGTCTGCAGGGTTTGAAGGGTCTCGTTGCCTTCGTCCCACCCGCCTCTCCCATCTGCCCATGTCCCGCCGATCGCTGCTCGCCGTGGCGTTGCTCGCCACCCCCTCCCTGGGGTTCGCGCAGGGGAACGTCCTGCGCAACACCCCGGCCCCCATCGACTCCGCCGACCCGGTGGCGCTGATGGTGTCGCGCCTCGACCTCGAGAAGTACAAGGCCACGATCAAGGGGCTCACCGCCTTTGGCGACCGCCGGCAGGGCACCAAGCGCAATCGCGACGCCGTGGACTGGATCGAGGCGCAGCTCAAGAGCTACGGCTGCACCAACACCGAGCGCATCACCTACGAGTACAAGGCGCCGACCCCGCAGCCGCGCCCTGCGGGGGGAGCGGCACCGGCCGCGCCGGCCGCCAATACGGGCGTCAATCGTCCGGTGAACAACACCGCCGCCGGTGGTGGGCGGGCGCGCGGCGTGCGCACGCGCACCGGTGTGAACAGCGACTCGCTCCGCCAGCCCGATGCCCGCCTGCGCGCCCTCAACGCCGAGCCGAGCGTGGACGGCGAACGGCAGGAGGTCTACTGCACCAAGATCGGCACCACGCACCCCGAGGAGATGTACATCGTGGGTGGCCACATGGACGGCATCGGCTGGGGCGAGGCCGCCAACGACGACGCATCGGGCTCGGCCATCGTGATGGAGCTCGCGCGCATCTTCAGTGATCCGGCCGTGCAGACCGAGCGCTCCATCCGCTTCGTGCTCTGGAACAACGAAGAGAGTGGCCTCAATGGCGCGCGCGCCTATGTCGATCAGCGCGCCAAGCTGCAGGGCGTCGAGCAGCCCAAGGGCTCGGGCAAGTATCCCGAACCCAAGTGGCTCGGCATGATCCAGCACGACATGATGATGTTCGACCATGGCATGCCCAACCCCGATGGCACCATGCGCGCCGAGCAGCGCCCCGAGGCCGATGTGAACATCGAGTTCCAGTCAAACTCCAAGATGGCCAAGCAGAGTGCGGAGCTGGCGTGGTTCTTCCACACGTCCAACGAGAAGTACGCGACCGACTATCCGGCGCAGGTCGGTCCGCACATGACCAACACCGACTCCGGGCCGTTCCAGGATCTCATCCCGGCCATCAGCCTGCGTGAGAACGAGCGCGGCACACAGGTCGGCAGCGGCTGGGACCCGCACTGGCACCAGCCGACCGACCTGTTCAAGACGTTCACCGATGCCGACTTCCGCCTCGGGCTCAACGCGGCGCAGACCACGTTGGGTGCGGTGGGCAAGCTCGCGGGCGCGACGCTCAAGAAGTGACGCAGGCGGGAACGCGCGCGGCCCACGGTCGCGCGCGTTCCAATTGCCCCGCCACGCGAAACAGCGTGGCCTCGTCGCCAAACGGCGCGACGATCTGCGTCCCGATCGGCAGCCCCTGCGCGTTCCAGTAGAGCGGCACACTCATCGCCGGCTGCCCGGTCACGTTGAAGAGCGGCGTGTAGGGAATGAAGCCGAACACTTTCTTGGCCGTCTCATCGAGCAGCCCTGCGGCCTTGAGGACGCCACCCAGACCAAGCTTGCCGAACAGCGTGAGCGCCGCGCGCTCCGCGCTCGACGGCTGCAGCGCGCCGATGGGGAAGGGTGGTGCGCCCAGCGTGGGCGTGACGAGCAGATCGTAGCGCTGGTGAAAGGCGCCCATGGTGCGCCCCGCCTCCTGCAACTGGCGCGCGGCGACCGCGTAATCGCTGGCGCCATACGCTTGGCCCACGAGCCCAAGGGCCCACGTCGCGGCTTCCACATCATCGCTCCGAGGCGCGCGCTTGAGCTGTTGCCCCATCCACTCGATATCGGCGCGACACTCGCCCGCGACCACCGTGAGAAAGGCGCGCGACAGGCGATGGCCATCGATCTGTGGCTCGGCGCGCTCCACATGATGACCGAGTGACGCGAGCAGCGCCGCCGCATCGTCGAGTGCGGCAACACAGTCGGGATGCACCGTCTCGCCAAAGAACGGCGTGGTGGTCACCGCAATGCGCAGGGCGCCAGGCTCGCGGCTGACCTCATCAAAGAATGGCCCCTCCTGCGGCGGGCAGGCCACCGGCGTTCCCGCATCGGCACCCGCGGTGACATCCAGCATCGCCGCCGAGTCGCGCACGCTCACCGTGATGACATGCTCCTGCGCGAAGCCACGCCACGCATCGCCAATATCCGGCCCCGTGGGCATGCGCCCGCGAGTCGGCTTGATGCCGAAGACGCCGTTGCACGACGCCGGAATGCGAATCGAGCCGCCGCCGTCGCCGCCGTGGCCAATGGGTACGATGCGGGCGCCCACCGCGGCGCCTGAACCACCACTCGATCCACCGGTCGTGCGCGACACATCCCACGGATTGCGCGCCGCCCCGAGCGCTTCGCTTTCGGTGAAGGGCGTGAGCCCGAACTCCGGCGTGTTCGATTTACCGATGAACACCGCACCGGCCTTCCGATAGCGCGCCACAAGCTCGGTGTCATGATCGGGCACCACCTGCTGCAGGGGCCGCGTGCCGTGGCTGGTGGGCACGCCGGCAATGGTGGCCTGCAGGTCCTTGATCGCCATCGGCACACCAGCGAACGGCGACTGCCGGTTGACCCGCGCCGCCATGTCGCGCGCCAGATCATCGAGCGGCCGCACGATGGCGTTGAGCGCCGGATTGCGCGCCGCCACGCGGGCGAGCGCGGCTTCGGTGACCTCAGCGGCTGAGACCTCGCCGCGTCGCACGAGATCCGCGAGCGCGAGGCCGTCGAGGTGGTCGTATTCGGGGAAGGGAAGCGACATGCCTACAAGCTTCCCGGCCGACGAGGGATCGGCTAGGGCTCCCTACTCGAGAAAGCGCGCGCGCTCGCTGGCCGTGGGGATCAGGCAGGCCTCGCCGGCGAGGCGGTGCCGGTTCCGGGCAACGGCGTTGTAGACGGCATCGCGCAGCGGGCGCGGCACCCACCGGCCAATCGCGCCGAGCACCCCCCACCAGCCGCCCAGATGGCGCAGCACGGCCAGCCCGGCCGCGCTGCGTACCAGCGTGACGTCACGAGCTGGGTCATACCAGATCACCGAATCCACCCCGTTGAGCGACGGGTGCGCCAGACGCACCTGCTGGCCGAAGGTGCCCTGTAACGGGGCAAAGCGGAGGCCCGCTCGCCGCGTCGGTGCCTCTCGGGCGAGCACGAACTGCACGCTCCGGGCGCAGAACCCGCAGTCGCCATCGTACAGCAGGACGGGTGTAGTGCCAGGGGGTGCAGTCAGGTCTGCGGTCTCGACGATGCCCATATGGTCTCTGTAGCGTAGGCGGGTCGCGCCGCGGTGGCTAGACTTGGAGAGCGTCTTTCCAGTCCTCTGATCGCCTGCGTATGCGCTCCCGCCTTCGTCGTTTCCTCACGCTTGTCACGGTGGCCGCCGCCGGGCCGCTCACGGCGCAATCGGCGCCAGAGGCGCCCCCGGCCATCCCCCGCGAGTTCCGCGGCGCCTGGGTCGCCTCCGTCGCCAACATCGACTGGCCGTCCAAGCCCGGGCTCACGGCGTGGGAGCAGCAGGCCGAGCTCCTCGCCATGCTCGACCGGGCGCGGGTCATGCGCCTCAATGCCATTCTGCTGCAGATCCGCCCCGCGGCCGACGCACTCTACGACTCGCCGTACGAGCCGTGGTCGTCGTACCTCACCGGCGTGGAGGGGCGCGCGCCGGAGCCCTACTACGATCCGCTCACCTTTGCCGTGAAGGCGGCGCATGAGCGCGGCCTCGAGCTGCATGCGTGGTTCAATCCCTATCGCGCCCGGCACCCGAGCGCCAAGGGGCCGCACGCGCGCACCCATGTCACCGTGCAGCACCCGAGCTGGGTGCGCCGCTACGGCCAGTACGAGTGGATGGACCCGGGGGTCCCCGCCGTGCTCGCACACACGGTGAAGGTCATGCTCGATGTGGTGAAGCGCTACGACGTGGATGGCATCCATGTGGACGACTACTTCTACCCGTACCCGGAGTCGAAGGACAGCGTGGAGGTCCCGTTCCCCGACAGCGCGAGCTACGCGGCGTACCGGAAGCGTGGCGGCACGCTCGGCCTGTCCGACTGGCGGCGCCACAACGTCGATGAATTCGTGCGCCTGTTGTACGAAGGCACCAAGCGCGTGAAGCCGTGGGTGAAAGTGGGGATCAGCCCGTTCGGCATCTGGCGCCCGGGCTATCCGGCGAGCATCAAGGGGTTCGACTCGTACGAAAAGCTCGCCGGCGACTCCAAGAAGTGGATCAACGAAGGGTGGGTGGACTACTTCACGCCGCAACTCTACTGGCCCATCGCACAGACCGCGCAGAGCTATCCGGTGCTGCTCGATTGGTGGATCAGCGAGAACACCAAGGGGCGCCATATGTGGCCCGGGCATAACTCGTCGCGCGCCGCGCAGGGCGGTGCCGCGTGGGGCCCCGATGAGTTGAACAATCAGGTCCGCGCCACACGCGCCGCCGCCGCGAACCGCGCGGGTGTTGCCGCGACCGGCGACATTTTCTTCAGCATGCGATCGCTCATGCCGGTGGCCGGCCCCACGCGCAATCCCGTCGCCGTCGGTGTCGCCACGCAGCCGCCGGCACAGGCCGCCGCGCAGGCGATGGCCGACAAGCTCGTCACCGAGCTGTACCCTGAGGCCGCGCTCGTGCCCGCGTCGCCGTGGCTCGGCAATGCGGCACCGCCGGCGCCCACCGCGCGCGTGCGCCGCGACAGTGTGTCGGGCGAGGATGTCCTCACCGTCACGCCGGGCCCCACCGCGCGCTGGATCACCGTGCGCATCGCCCGCAACGGGACGTGGACGTCGCAGGTGCTGCCCGCCACCTTCCGCCGCCTCACTATCGGCAGTGCCGACGCCGCGCCGGCGGATCAGATCGTGGTCACCGTGGTGAACCGCACCGGCATCGAAAGCCGCCCGGTGACCATCCGGGGCGTGAAGTAGTGGCGCTCGTCTCGCTGCAGGATGTGACGGTGGCCTTTGGTGGCCCGCCGGTGCTCGATCATGCCGACTTCGCCATCGCCAGCGGCGAACGCGTCTGCGTGCTGGGGCGCAACGGCGCCGGCAAGACGACGTTCATGCAGGTGCTCGAGGGCACCCTCACGCCCGACAGCGGCCTTGTGGTGCGCCAGGGCGGCATCCGCATGGCGCGCCTCGAGCAGGATGTCCCGCGCACCCTCACCGGCTCCATGTTCGATGTCGCGGCCACGGGCCTCGGCGCACAGGGTGCGCTCCTCACCGCGTATCATGCCGCGTCGGTGCGGGTGAGTACCGATCACTCTGACAGCGCGCTCAAGGAACTCGATCGCCTGCATCGCCAGATCGACGCTGCCGACGCCTGGCAGCTCCACCTGCGCGTGGAGACGGTGCTGCAGCATCTAAACCTCGATCCCGATGCGCGCATCGAGCAGGCCAGCGGTGGGCGCACACGCCAGGCGCTCCTCGCGCGCGCTCTCGTGGCTGCACCGGATGTGCTGCTCCTCGACGAGCCCACCAACCACCTCGACATCGATGCCATCGAGTGGATGGAGCAGTACCTCATCGACGCCGGGATCTCATTGGTGTTCGTGACCCACGATCGCGCGTTCCTGCGCCGCGTGGCCACGCGCATCGTAGAGCTCGACCGCGGCCGCCTGCAGGACTTCGGTCCGACCTATGAGACGTACCTCGAGCGCAAGGAGCAGATGCTCCACGCCGAGGAGAAGGGATGGGAAGAGTTCGACCGCAAGCTGGCGCAGGAAGAGATCTGGGTGGGCACCAGCATCACCGCGCGCCGCACGCGCAACGAAGGGCGCCTGCGCGCATTGCAGGACATGCGAAAGGAGCGCGCCGAACGGCGCACGCGCCAGGGCACGACCCGCGCGACGGTGCAGGAGGCCGATCGCTCCGGGCGTTTGGTGCTTGAAGCGCAGGGGCTCACCTTTGGGCACGGCGACAAGCCCATCGTGCGCGACTTCAGTACCACCATCATGCGCGGCGACCGCGTGGGGCTCATCGGCCCGAACGGCACCGGCAAGACCACGCTGCTCAAACTCCTGCTTGGCGAACTCGAGCCGCAGGCGGGGAGTATCCGCCACGGGACCAATCTCGAGATCGCCTACTTCGACCAGCTGCGCGAACAGCTCGATCCCGAGCGCACCGTCTTCGATTCCACCGGCGACGGCAGCGAGTGGGTGCTGGTGGGCACCGAGCGCAAGCATGTGAATGGCTACCTGCGCGACTTCCTGTTCAGCAGCGAGCGGGCGCGGACGCCGGTGCGTGCGCTGAGCGGTGGGGAGCGCAATCGCCTGCTGCTGGCGCGGCTCTTTACGCGCCGCTTCAACGTGCTGGTGCTGGATGAGCCCACCAACGATCTCGATCTCGAAACGCTGGAGGTACTCGAGCAGCTGCTCGTAAACTTCAGCGGCACGCTGCTCATGGTCTCGCACGACCGCGCGTTCCTCGACGCCGTGGTCACCAGCACGCTGGCCTTTGAAGGGAAGGGGATCGTGCGCGAGTACGTGGGCGGCTACACCGACTGGCTGCGGCAGCGGCCCGAACCGGTGGCGCCCGCGCCCGTGAAGGCCCCCGCCAAAGCGGCCCCCGAGCCGGCCGCCCCTAGGCCCAAGAAGCGCAAGCTGACCTACAAGGAAACCAGGGAGCTCGAAGCGCTCCCCGACCAGATCGCGGCGGCCGAAGCGGCGCATGCCGCGCTCACCGCCCAACTCACCGATCCGGCGGTCCTGCGTGATGGGCTGCGCGTCATCGCCATCCAGAAGGACGTCGCCGCACGCGAAGCCGAGCTGGAACAGCTGATGGCCCGGTGGGAGGAGCTGGAAACGATTGCCGCGGAGGCGGCTGGGGGCTAAGGTTGCGCGTCCCCTTCCACCCGTGGAGAGCTGTGCCATGCGCGCTGGTGCGCCCCGTTTCCGTTCGCTGCTCACCGTCCTCGGCGGGCTTGCCCTCCCCGCCGCGGCCTCCGCCCAGATGGCCGGCATTCCGGCCTCCACACGGCAGACCTTCCCGAGCGATCCGGCGGCCAGCGTGCCGTCGCTCTCGAGCATCCTGAACAACACCACCAGCGAACTCGCCGAAGCGGTCTCCCGCTATTCGGCTGATGCCAGTTCGCTGGGGCGCCACTACGACACCCCCGATTCGCCGTCGCAGCGCGCGCGTCTCAAGGGGCTCTACACCATGTGGCGGAAGCGGCTCGCCGAAGCCGACTTCAGCAAGCTCTCGCAGGAAGGGAAGGTCGATTACGTCCTCCTCGACAACCACCTGCGCTATCAGCTCGAGCTCATGGACCGCGAAGACAAGCAGCGCGCCGAAACCGCGCCGCTCATGCCCTTCGCGGGTCGCCTGCTCAAGTTGCAGGAAGACCGCCGCGACCTGATCTCCATCAACAGCCAGGCGGCGGCGCACACACTGGCCGAGGTCACCAAGCAGGTCGACAGCCTGCGCGCGCTCATCGAAGTCCCGGCCCCCGGCGGCCGCGGCAATGGTAGCGGCAATGGCAACGGCGCCGCCGACAGTGCCTCGCGCGCGCCGCGCGCCCAGGCGCCCAAGGTGAACCGCACCGTCGCCAACCGCGCCGCCGACGATATCGACCAGCTGCGCACCACGCTGGGGCGCTGGTATCGCTTCTACAACGGCTTCGATCCGCTCTTTACCTGGTGGGCGCAGAACCCATACACGCGGCTCGATCAGTCGCTGCAGCGCTATGCGCAGGTCATTCGCCAGCGGCTCGTGGGCATTCAGGTGGCGGCCACTCCCGCGGCGGCGCCGGCCGGTGGTGCACCGCAGGGCGGCCGCGGTGGCGGCGACAGCGCCCCGCGCAACGCGGCCCAGGCCAATGAGCCCATCATCGGCGACCCGATCGGCGCCGACGGGCTCGCGATGGACCTCCGCCACGCGATGATCCCGTACACGCCCGAGGAGCTCATCGCACTGGCCGAGCGCGAGTACGCGTTCAGTGAGGCCGAAGCCAAGAAGGCCGCGAAGCAGATGGGCTTCGGTGACGACTGGAAGGCCGCGATGGAGAAGGTCAAACAGGCCTATGTCGAGCCGGGCAAGCAGCCGGATCTCATTCGCGATCTTGCGAATGAGGCCGAGGCGTTCTTCGACAAGCATGACTGGGTCACGATCCCCGCGCTCGCGCGGGAGGACTGGACCATGGAGATGCTCTCCCCCGAGCGGCAGCGGGTGAGCCCGTTCTTCCTCGGCGGCGATCAGATCCTCGTGTCGTATCCCACGAGCGACATGACCGACGAAGAGAAGATGATGAGCATGCGCGGCAACAACCCGCACTTCTCACGCGCCACGGTATTCCACGAGCTCAACCCCGGCCATCACCTGCAGGGCTTCATGTCGGCGCGCTACAACAGCCATCGCCGCCTGTTCTCGACGCCCTTCTGGAACGAAGGGCAGAGCCTCTATTGGGAAATGTTCCTCTGGGATCACGACTTTCACGTGCGCCCGGAAGACCGCCTCGGCGCGCTCGCGTGGCGCATGCATCGCAGCGCGCGCATCGTGTTCTCGCTCTCGTTCCACCTCGGCAAGATGACGCCCGAGCAGTGCATCGAGTATCTGGTGGACAAGGTGCCGTTCGAACGCGCGAATTCCGAAGCCGAAGTGCGCCGCTCCTTCAATGGCAGCTACTCGCCCATTTATCAGGCGGCGTATATGCTGGGCGGCCTGCAGCTGCGCGCGCTGCACAAGGAGCTGGTGGACTCGAAGAAGATGACCGACCGCCAGTTCCACGACGCGGTGTTGCAGGGCGGCCCGATGCCGATCGCGATGGTGCGCGCGCGCCTCGCCAAAACGCCGCTCACGCGCGACGGTGCGGCGCCGTGGAAGTTCATCGAGGAACTGCCGGCGCCTCGGCCGTTTCCGGTGCGCTGAGGCGGGCGCTTGTAGCGGCTGATGGCATGTAAACAGCTGGTGCTCGCTTCGCTCGCGAGCAACGGGGGGACGGGGGGATCCGAGCGAGGCCTGCGGGGGCGGTGCTGTTCAAAAGTTTTCTTTTTTGATTTTTGAATCGCGCGATGCCCCCATTCACCCGCACGGCTCCCCCCGTCTCCCCGTTGCTCGCGAGCGCAGCGAGCACCAGCTGTTAGCGATCTACCGGCCGCGAAAAAGCAGGCGTCACACCAAGCTCAGAAAAGACGAACGCATACACATCGGCCGTCTCCTCGATCTGCTTGGTCAGCGACGACGCCCCGTGGCCGGACTTGACCTCGACGCGGATCAGCACCGGGTTCTCCCCCGCGTGCGCCGCCTGCAGGCGCGCCGCGAACTTGAAGGAGTGCGCCGGGACCACGCGGTCGTCGTGATCGGCCGTGGTGATGAGCGTGCTCGGGTAGCGCACGCCGTCCCGCAGATTGTGGAGCGGTGAGTACGCGTACAGGTACCGGAACCCCTCCGGATCGTCGCTCGAGCCATAGTCGGCGATCCAGTTCCACCCGATCGTGAAGGTGTGGAAGCGGAGCATGTCCATCACGCCCACCGCCGGCAGCGCCACGCGCGCGAGCTCCGGGCGCTGGGTCATGATGGCGCCCACCAGCAGGCCGCCGTTCGAGCCGCCCTGAATGGCCAACTTCTCGGAGCGGGTGTAGCCGTTGGCGAAGAGCCACTCTGCCACCGCGATGAAGTCGTCGAAGACGTTCTGCTTCTTCTCCTTCATGCCGGCCTGGTGCCACGCTTCACCGTATTCGCCGCCGCCGCGCAGGTTGGCCTGCACGTACACGCCCCCCTGCTCGAGGAAGCCGATGCGGAGCGCGCTGAACTGCGGCGGCAGGACCACGTTGAACCCGCCGTAGCCGTAGAGCAGCGTCGGGTTGTTGCCATCGAGCACGAGCCCCTTCTTGCACACGATGAACGCCGGCACCTGGGTGCCGTCCTTGCTCGTCGCGAAGATCTGCCGCGTTTCGAATTGCGTCGGATCGAACGGCAGCGCCACGGCGCGATACACCGTGCTTTCGCCGGTCGCGATCGCGTACCGATAGACCGTGGCCGGCGCCGTGAAGCTCGTGAACGTGTAAAAGACGTGGGTGGCGTCGTGCTCTCCGCCAAAGCCCATGGCCGTCCCCAGTCCGGGGAGGGCCACATCGCGCTCCAACGTGCCGTCGTAGCGGTGCACGCGGACGCGCGTGGTCACGTCGTGCAGATAACTGGCAAAGATGCGCCCGCCCGCCAGCGACGCGCTTTCGAGCGGCTCCGGCAATTCCGGAATGACCGTGACCCACCGCGATTCCTCGGCGGCCGCCGGGTCGATCCGCACGATGCGCTGATTTGGCGCCCCACGGTTGGTGAGCACGAGCAGCGCGTCGCCATCGTTGTCGAGCACGCCCATCTGGTCATCGAAGTCGCGCCAGAGCGGCGTCCACGGCGCGTCGGGCACGCGCAGATCCTTCACCCAGAGCGCGTTGCCGTCTTTCCCCTGGCCGCGGTCGCTGATGGACAGCACCGCGTAGCGCTCATCTTCGGTGGTCCCCACGATGTGGAAGCGCTGGGTGTGCTCGGTGTCCTGATACACGAGCACATCCTCGGCCTGCGTCGTCCCGAGGCGGTGGTACCAGACCTGGTGGTCATCGTTCACCGCCGAGAACTCGCCCTCGTCAGGCCCCGGCTCGGGGTACCGGCTATAGAAGAAGCCGTCGCCGTGCCACGCGATCCCCGAGACCTTGACCCACTTCACCAGGTCCGGGAGCTCCTGCCGGGTGGCCAGGTCGATCACCTTGATCTCCTGCCAGTCCGAGCCGGCGTGACTCACCATGTAAGCGATGTACCGGGCCTGCCGGTCGAAGGTGAGCCCCTGGGCGCGGGTCGTGCCGTCGGCGGACAGGGAGTTCGGGTCGAGGAGCAGCTCCGGCTCGCCGGCCTCCCCCCGCTGGAGGTAGTAGACGGGCTGGTTCTGGAGCCCGTCGTTCTTGGCAAAAAGGAGCCAGGGGCCCTTCTGCTCCGGGGCGGACGACCGGGGGTAGTTCACCAGGGTGGTCAGCCGGTCCCGGAGCGCGTCCCGGAAGGGAATCGCCCCCAGCACCCCGAAGGTCACCCGGTTCTGGGCCTCGACCCAGGCGGCGGTCTCCTCGGATCGGTCGTCCTCGAGCCAGCGGTACGGGTCCGGGACGGGTGTCCCGTGGTAGTGGTCGATCGTCTCGTCCCGGCGGGTGGCCGGATAGGGCAGCGGTCCAGTCATGCTGGGATAGTACCGGGGAAGCCCACTGGCGTCCAAGTCCAAGACCCGTCTATATTTGAAAGCTCCCCCGGAAAACTGGGGGAGGGAACAGTCCTGAGGTCAGGCCGGCATTCGCCGGAACCCGCCTCGGTGGCGATGCCACGACGGTTCTGGTCGGGAGACTTCGCTCCCGGTCCCGCGTCGCAGGCCTCTCGCACCGATTCGACTGCCGGTTCGCGCGCATCACGTGCGCGCGGTGGCAGCAGTCGGCTCCGCAATTTTGAACCGGGCCACGCCACACCGGCCCCGGAGAGTGACCGATGCATCCGTTTATCGAGACCCAGAAGGAGTGGATGAAGGAAATCCCGCCGTTCCGCGCCGGTGACACGGTGCGCGTGAACGTGCGCGTCAAGGAAGGCGACAAGGAGCGCCTCCAGGCCTTCGAAGGGATCTGCATCGCCCGCCGTGGTGCCGGCATCAGCGAGACGTTCACCGTCCGCAAGGTGTCGAACGGTGTGGGTGTTGAGCGCATCTTCCCGGTGCACAGCCCGATGCTCGAGAGCATCACGGTCGTGCGTCGTGGTGCGGTGCGCCGTGCCAAGCTGTACTACCTGCGCGATGTGACGGGCAAGGCCGCCCGCATCAAGGAGCGCAAGGTCGTTCGCCCCTCGGGCGACAAGTAAGACACCGCCGGACCCGCCGAAAGGCGCGCCGAACGTGGCTCGCTGGAGCCCGATCGAGCGAACGCTGCGCGAGCAGCACGGTCCGTGGCTGGTCGGCGTGGATGAAGTCGGACGGGGCCCGCTTGCGGGCCCCGTCGTCGCTTGTGCCGTGGTCATGCCGCCCGACAAGCGCGCTATCGCCGGGGTCAACGACTCCAAGCAGCTCGATCACGCCACCCGCGTGGAACTCGCCGCGCGCATCCGCGAACACGCCCTCGCCATCAGCGTCGGCGCCGCCAGCGCCCGCGAAGTCGATCGCATCAACATCTACCACGCCACCGTCCTCGCCATGCGGCGGGCGCTGGCGCGCATCCCGACCCGGCTCGGCGGCGTTCCGCATCACGTCCTGGTGGACGGCAAGCCGCTGCGCACCCTGGGCCATGTGCACACGGCGGTGGTGAAGGGCGACGCCAAGTGCTACGCCATCGCCTGCGCCTCCATCATCGCCAAGGTCACCCGTGACCGGCTCATGACGGCACTCGCCCAGCGATACGAGGGCTATGGCTGGGAGCGCAACAGCGCCTATGGCACCCCCGAGCATCGCCGGGCCCTCGCGGAACGCGGGCTCACGCCGCATCATCGGCGAAGCTTCTGTCTCGACGCGCAGGTCGATCTGCTCGCGGCGATCGAGGCGCTCGACCCGCCCACCTCTGTGGAGTCCGCATGACTGATCCGCTTGCCGTCTTTCGCCCCGGCCTCCTCGACGGCCAGGTCGCCCTCGTCACCGGCGGCGGTACCGGCATCGGCCTGGGCATCTCCGAGCTGCTCGCCGAGCTCGGCGCGCACGTCGTGATCGCGAGCCGCAAGCCCGATCACCTCGAGGCGGCGCTCGCCGCCATCACGGCGCGCGGTCACCAGGCGAGTGCCGTGCAACTCGACGTGCGCGATCAGGAGAAGGTGAAGACCGCCATCGATGCCATCGCCGCCGAGCGCGGGCGCATCGATCTGCTCGTCAACAATGCCGCGGGTAACTTCTACGCGCCCAGCGCGACGCTGTCGCCGAACGCCTGGAAGGCCGTGCTCGAGATCGATCTCTACGGCACCTTCTACTGCTCGCAGGCGGTGTACCCGCATATGGCGAAGCAGGGGGGCGGGCGCATCGTGAGCACCAGCATGACGCTGCACTATCGCGGCTGGCCACTCATGGCGCACGCCACCGCCGCCAAGGCCGGGGTGGATGCGCTGACGCGCACGCTGGCCGTGGAGTGGGCCCCGCAGCGGATTCGCGTGAATGCCATCGCCCCGGGCCCGATTCCCACCGAGGGCGTGAAGAAGGCGTTCACGCCGCCGGCCGACAGTGGCGTCCCCGACGTGTTCGCGGCTGCCGAGCAGAAGATGGCCGAGTACGCCGCGAAGGGCATCCCGCTCGGCCGGTGGGGCACACCCCGCGACATCGCCAACATGGTGGCGTTTCTCGCCTCGCCCGCGGGCGATTGGATCACCGGATCGATCTTCGTGGTCGACGGCGGTGAGTGGCTCGCGAAGGCCCCAACGGGCTGACGCAGCCGAATGGCTGAGCGGCGGGCGCGCGAGTCGGGACGAATCCGGTGATTGCGCGCACGACCCAATGCAATTGCCATCAAGACGCGTGATGACAGTCACTTCGCCAACGACTTCGGTGCGATGACTTTCCTGCCGTGGTTCGCGATGTGCACGGTATGATGCCGGCAGCGCGATGCGAGCCAGGCGAGCGATCCGAACGGAGTCGGATGCTTCGCTCCTCATCACGACCATGACAGCGAGGGCAGGACACATGCGACAGGCACGGTTTGTGGCCATGACGCTTTTGGCAGCGAGCACGCTCAGCGCGTGTGCCACCAAGGGGTTCGTTCGCAAGGGGCTCGATGAACAGCGCGTCGCGTTGGACGCCGAGCGTTCGCAGCGGGCGCAGGGCGACAGTGCGTTGCGGGGGGACGTGAACGGGCTGCGCACGGATCTGAACGCGCTGCGCAATGATCTCGCGACGCTGCGCAATGAGTTCGGCGCGAAGATCACGGCCATGGAAGGCCAGGTCTCGTTCGCGATGCCGGTGCACTTCCAGTTCGACGATGCCGCGGTGCGCAATCAGGATCAGGCGGCGCTCGAGAAGTTCGCCAAGGTCGCACAGACGCATTACAAGGGCTCCACGATCACGATTGAAGGCTTTGCCGATCCCGCGGGCTCGCAGGCCTACAATCTCCGCCTCTCGCGTGAGCGCGCGGATGCGGTGCGCGACTTCCTCGTGAGCAAGGGGATGGACGGCGCGGTGCTGCGTACAGTGGGCTATGGCAAGACGCGTCTCGTACGCCCGAATGCGGCGCGTGATGCCGACGGCGCGGAGCTCAACCGCCGCGTGACGTTCGTGGTCGAGACGCCGGCCGGCGCGACGGCGGCGACGGTGGCCGCGATCAGCGGTCAGCAGTAATCGCGACGCAGTCCACGCCCGCACGGGCGGCCACGGGGGACATCGCCAACATCACGGCGGTGTCCCCCGTTGACCGTCTGCGCCGATCGGGTGATCCTTCTCCCAGCGTGGCCGGGCAGGAGACGGCCGCCGACCGGGTAGCTCAGTCGGTAGAGCAGCGGACTTTTAATCCGTAGGTCGTGGGTTCGATCCCCACCCCGGTCATTGGTCGGTCGTGTCCCGCGTGGACACGGTCTGGCACACAGGGCATCAGTCCTCCGAAAGATTGAGGGCGCCGGCGAGGCCTTTGGCCACCGACGCCAGGTTGCCCGACTTGGTGTAGCGGCGCGTCGTCGCGGCCTGCGTGTGCCGCAACGAGACCTGCACAAACGCCTCCGGGACGCCTTCCGCGACCGCCCACTGGCCGTGCGCATGGCGCAGGTCGTGGAGGCGCAGCGTGCGCGGCAGCTCGGCCGCGACGACGGCGTCCTTGAACAGCTTGACGAACTGGCGATAGCGCACCGGCGACGGCACGCCGAACTCGACCCAGTGCCAGAGCGACGGGTCGATCGACACGCGGCCGGCCGCGGCTTTGGTCTTCGTGCCGGGCACGGCGATTTCGTGCGTCGCGGGCAGGAGATGCGTCTCGTCACAGGCGAGATACTCGCCCATGCGCATCCCGCTCAGCACGAGCGTCATGAGCGGCGCGCGCAGGTCTTCGCGCGCGTGTTCGAGGATCGTGAGAAACTGCGCCGGCGTGAGATCGGTGACGCGCTCCGCTTCCTGCTGCGTCGGGATGCGCTCGAGGATGGCATGGCGCATCGGGTGCCACTTGCCGCCGAGCACGAGGCTCAGAAACCGCGACACGAAGCGCCGCAGGTGCATCCAGTCGGACGGGCCGCCCGGCCACACCTCGAGGAGCGCCTCCCAGTCGATCGTCTGCAGATCCCGCACGCGCAGCGACTCCGCGCCTTCCAGGCGCGCGCGGAGCTGCTGACTGCTGAGCGTATACCGCAATCGCGTCGCGTCCGCCCGCCCCATGCGCGGGAGCGTGGCCTCGACGAGATCCCAGAGCGGCTGCGAGAGCACGAGCTGCGCCTTCAACCCGGCGCCGGCCAGCCCGTACTCGCGCGCGTGCGCTTCCACGACTTCGATCGGCAGCGTGCCCGCCTGCAGCGCGAGCAGCACCTCGAGCTGCGCGTCGGCGATCAGCTGGTCCACCAACCGCTCCCGCCGCGCGATCACCTTCGGATCGCGCGACTGGGCGTTGATGTAGAGCATCTCGATGCCGAAGCGCGCCAGGCGCCGGCGAATGCGATGGGCGCGCGTCATGCCACCCGCCGGCGAGTCACGGTGGTGCAGAACTCATCAAAGTCGCGCACCGTTCCGCGTTCGGCGTGATTGCGCGGATTCATCCACGTGCCGGTATGCGGCCAAAAATCGTAAGCTGTCTGGCCCACGGTGACGCGCCAGTGGGCGCCATGATTCATGACGATTACCTGGTACGGCCACGCCCGTCGCTGTGCATCACAGCGAGCGTACCGAGCGCGTGCCTGTTGTTGGCGCTCCGACCGAAGCGCGTGCCAGATCTCTGCACTGTCGCCCATCATGCCACCCGCCGGCGCTGCGCGAAGAACGCCTCGACGTCGTCCTCGTAGAACTTCACGACGCCCCGCGCGATGTCCACGCGGGGGCGCACGTGTTCGCACACCCACCGCGTGGAGAGCATGGGGGTGCCATCCTCCCGGAGCAGATACCGCCGCTGCACTTCTTCCGGCGTGATCAGCTTGCCGCGCGGCGGGCTGCCCTTCATGCGGCCGCCCGCTGCGCGCCGTGCGCCTGGACGGCCTCGCGCACCAACACTTCTGGCGTCGCCCCGCGCGCGGCGAGGCCCGCTTCGAACGCCCGCTCCGCCGTCTCGCGCAGCACCGGCAGCACCGCGGCCGCCGCGTGTTCCGCGATGCCGCCCACGAGGCGCTCGAAGTCCGCCAGCTCGGCCAGGCGCCGCTCGACGACTTCGTCGTACGTCTCGCCTTCCCCGACCTCGACGTGGTTCTTGAGCGCCTTCACGACGGCCGTGCGCACGGTTGTCCCGACCACCCGCGTCACCGCGGCGAGCGGCGACTCGCCGGCGTTGAACGGCAGCACCGTCTGCGGTTGCAGCTGGGCGAGCAGGGCGTCCTTGATGTGCCGCGCCTCGCGCTGCAGCGCCTTCGCCTCCGCGTGGCGTCCCAGCTCGGTCAGCTTCTTTGCTTCCTTGTCGAGGTCCTCGGCGCGCCCGCTCAACGCGAGCGCCACCGACGCCACCTCGTCGCCCGACGTGAACGCGAGCTCGGTGATCTTCTTCGGGGCCGGCGTGTCTTCCGCCACCAGGGCGAGCTGCCCGCCTGCGTCGGCCGGCCCCGGCGCCTCCGCCGAATCGTCGCCGACGACGCCGTCCTTCGCCCAGTTCCGGATCGCCGCCACCGACGCGACGTCGTCCCGGAGCCGCACGGGCGTCTCGAACACCGACACCCCGGCGGCCAGGCACGCCGGCGGCACGAGCTCCGCGGCCGGCACGATCGGCTGGATGCGCTTCCCGTCGCGGACGTGCTCGGTCAGCCAAGAGATGCGCCGCGCGAACGCGACGACCGCGGCGCGCTCCGACTCCGACAGCGCCGCGAGCACGGCATCGATCACCTCGTGCGACTCGCGGCCCTCGACGCTCGTGAGCAGATCGGCGCGATCGAGCAGCGCGGCGGCACTGTCGCTCGCGTCGAAGTCCGCCGGCATCGCCATCGGGACCGCCGGCGCCGGGGCGGCCTTCGCCGCCCCCTTCTTCGTCTTCGTGGCCATGGTCAGCCCGCCTTCTTCATCCAGGGGGCCGTCCCGGGCGCCGCCGGGGCAGGCGTCGCCGCCGCGATCGGCTTCGCACTCGGCGTGGCCGCGACGAGACCGTCGAACTTCTTGTAGCCCTTGATCTCATTCATCGGGCCCCGCTCGCCCTGCTTCACCACCACGCGCGCCAGCACGGGGATGTTGTGGAGCTGCGCCGAGTCCGTCACCTTGAGCACCCCGGTCGCGTGGCAGATCGCCGAGAGCGTACGCTGCGCGATCTCGACCGCCTGCGTGTTCGGGTTCTGCAGGTTGAGGCGATCCCAGAGCTTCCGCCCCTTCATCGGGCCGTCGCACACGACGTGCGTGAGCTCGAGGAAGGCGCCGTCGCCCTTCTTCGTCTTCCTCCACTCCGACGCCTCGATGAGCACCGGGTAGTCGCCGTCCGGGAGGACGTCCATCGGGGTGGTTGGCTCCACCGTGGTCGCGTCGAATTCACCGCCAAACTGGGCCATCGTTACTCCTGCGTTGCGAGAGAAGGTGCGGCCTCGATCACCGGGGCCGGCGTGTAGCGCTCCGCCAGGAGCGCGAGGAACTGCGCCGCATCGAGCGGCATGACGGGCGGCATCTGGAACCGGTTCTTGGCTTCCCACGCGGGCCGCTCTTCGAGCGCGAGGAGGCGCTGTCCCGTCGACACGCCACGCACCGCCTTCTTGTTGAAGCCGAGATCGGTCGCGGTCGTGACGGTCTGCCAGTGCGCGAACCCGACGATGTCGGCCCACTCCTGCACGAGCGCCGAGGCGCGCTTGTGCAGCTTGATGCTGTAGCGGTCGTACGGTTCGACCGTCGGCGACTGGAACCGCGTCACCGCGGCGTGCGCGGTGCACACGATCGACATGCCGCGCTCCGCCTGGAGCGCATCGAGGCCGGTGAGCACTTCGGACCAAACCTTCTCGGCCTCGATGTAGCCCTTGCCGTAGTCCCACGACTCGATCGAGTCCTTGTTGTGCCGCTGCGCCGTCTCCTGCCACACGATCGGCTCCAGCCAGTCGAGCGAATCGAGCAGCAGCGTCTGCCGATCGTGCTCGCCCTGGTAAAGCGCGCCGATCGCCGTCATGAAGTCGTGGTACGTCTCCACGACTTTCGGGAAGCGCCGGATGCGGAGCGAACCGACGCCCGCTTCGGTCATCAGCAGGATCGCGTTCGGAAAGCCCGCGCCGAACGTGGTCTTGCCAACACCATGAGCCCCGTAAATCACGACCTTCGGCGGGGCAGGGACGATGTCCTCGACCACCGCGTCGAGCGAAAATGCCGGGTCCATCAGCGGATCCTCAGGTGATACGTGGGCGGGGCCAGCTCGACGCCCGGGATGGCGACGCCGGCCTCCAACGCCGACAGCAAGCCCTTCTTGTCCGGTTCGCGCACTTCGGGGATCACGCGCACGTACTCCGGCGGGAGCGCATCCGGCAGCACCGACACCGCGACGCTGTCCGGGTTCTTCTGCACCGCGAGCGTGAAGAGCGTCCCCTCGAGCTTCTTGCGGTCCGCCAGGAGCAGCGCCGTCACGGCGTACTCCTTCATCCACTTTACGCGCGACTCGAGGCGCTTCCGCCGGGCGGCGAGGCGCTCCTCTTCGATCTTGATCACCTCGACGCGCTGCTCGAGATCGCGCACGTAGCTGCCGAAGCCGTCCGCCTTGGCGACGAGCGCTTCCATGAGCGGCGTGTGCAGCGCTTCGTGCTCCGCACTCCACTCGCCGTCGTCCATCCCGACGAGATCGTCCAGGGCGCGCGCTTCGTCGCAGAGATCGTACAGAGAGAGCCCGGTCATGCGGCAATCCCCCAGTGCTGCACGTCCGGCGTGGCGGTCAAGGACTCCAGCAGCTTCGGGGCCTCGATGTCGAGCCACCACCGCACGTCCTCGAGCGAGGCGCACGTGTCGCTGGCGACGATGCGCTGCCAGCAGGCGCGCTCCGCGGCGGACGCGCGGTCGAGCAGGGCCGTGCGCGCCGCGTCCTGCGTGTGGCGATCGATGTCGGCGAGCGGCGCGCTGCGCCACGTCCACTGCACCCACGCGAGCGCTTCGATCACGCTCCCGAACCGCTGCAGCGCGACGTCGGCGAGCAACGTGCCCGCACGCCGGCCGCTCTCCACGAGCTGGTCGACAAGGTCCGGTCGATCATACGGCGAGTGGAACTGCGCGCCGTACGGATAGGCGAGCTTCATGCGACCCGCCGGCGCTGTACAACGCCCGCCCACACCAATCGGCGGGCTGGCTGCTTCGTTGTGGTCATACTATGTTGCTCCTGGGCGCTTGACGCCCGCTTCGTTGTGGTCACGACGCCCGCGCTCTCACCCGCGGGCGTTCGTGTTTGCGAGACCTCAGGCGCTGCGGTTGTTCGTGACATCCGCCACCGCCTCCGCCGTGAACGCGCCCAGGTGTTGCGCGATGCGCTCGCCGCTCATGCCCTTCTCGTGGCAGTACGCCACGAAGTCAGCGAGAAATCGCGCCATGCCGGCGCCGCGATCGCGCCGCGCGTAATCGTCGAGGCGCCGCAGCTCCCCGCGGACGCCGTACTGCCGCAACTCGCCGCGCACATGCACGGCGCACTCCTGCCACCGGGCGCTGACGCGCGCGACGGTGGACTGCGTTCGGTTCGTGGCACTCATACTCCCCTCGTTGTGGTTGACGCGCGGAACCCCGCGCCCTGCGTGTGCCCCGGCTCTCACCCCGGTCCTACCATTCCCGCATGTCGTTCACGGGAATGCCCCACCAACTTCAGGCGGCCTTCGGGACCGCCACGAACACCGTGTCGCCGACCACCTTCGTCTTGTGCTCACCCTTGGCGACGCGATGGATGAGCGTGGTGCGCGGCACCTTCAGGCGGCGGGCAGCTTCCGCCATCCGCACCCACTCGATCCGCGTTTCCTTGCGCTTGGTCATATCCGTCGGTTTGTTAGTGCTGAAGGCCCGTGCGTCGTGGTCGGATCGCCGTCTCGGCGCCGTCACGGTGACGACACTGAGGATACAGTAGGCCACAATCGGCATTTCCGCAAGGCATTCATAGCCGATTGTTTCCCGTGAAACAGACCGATGGATCTGGAACAGGCGATCGCGCTGGTATTGGCCGAGGCGAAGCGGACGGGGAACAACGCCGTCGCGCGTCGTCTCGAGGTGGCGAACGGCACCGTCAGCAAATGGAAGGGCGGAAAGCGCCCAGAGGGCGAGGTTCGCGGTCGCGTCTTTGCCTTCGCGGAGGAGCTCGCGCGCCGTTTCGAGTCGGCGGGGCTTGGTGGTGATGTGCGCATCGGCGTCCGCGTCAGCGGTGCGCTCGATCCGGTGCCGCCGAGGGTCGCCCCTCCCGTCGACCCCGTTGAAGCGGTGGTCCAAGAGGGGCAGCGGGAGCTCTCGCGATGGGCGAAGGACTTCGCCGCGCGGCTACTCCGAGCCAGCGCGACACGCGTCGAATCGATGCCGGACGACGTCCTTCAGGAGCGCGAGGACGCGATCCGCGACGTGCAGGAGCAGCTCGGTCCCGGCGTGCCTCGCGTGGTGCCGGGGGCCTCGGCCCCGACGCCGCCTGGACAGCGCGGCCCGGCGCGGAAGTCAGCCGCCGGCGGTACTCGCGGCGACGACTGGCAGCAGTAGCGCGTCCTGCAACGTGAGCGGAACGATGACGTCATCTTCCAGCAGACAGAGCAACGCTCCGTAGATTACACCATCAGGAACGAAGGCTTTTCGACGAATGCGCTTGGGGCCGCGACCCGGGGCCCGAACGGTCAGCGTCGCGCTGGGATGGCCCGGCCAGAAGACCAACAGATCCCCGGCGCTTGCAGCGACGGGGTGCAGCATTGGAGAGCAGACGCGGAACACCGCAGTGGGACGATCGAGCATTGCAATTCGGGCTTCGGGTTCCCGAACAATATCCGAAGCAGGTACGACAGTCGCCACTGTGGCGCGAATGCCACTGTGGATTGGTGTGGAAACGTTCAACGAGAAATGCTGGGGACGATCCGTATGCGGAAAGTGTTGATGTGCTGTGTCGTACTCACGCTGGTGGGGGCGTGCCAGCAGACGAAGGCGTACACCCCCGACCTCGCGCCCATTCCGGTGCGGCTCGAATCGTTAAGCGGAGCGGCGGTATCCGCGAGTGACTTCCGCGTCGAGAAGTCCAACGGCGAGTCGATGCGACTCCGGCTCGAGGAGCAGCTTCGTCAAGCCATTCCGAACGCGCGCGCAGCCGGCGATAGCACGCCGCCCAGCGTGTCCGTCGACGTGATCGAGCAGCGCGCCTACTTCACGAAAGGCAAGTGGCACGGCGTGACGCGGTTGCGCGCAGTGGTGCGCACCAAGGATGGGCGGCGCCTTGGCCCGTTCGACGGAGTTGGTGAATCCGAGCGATTCAACAGTGTTGGGTATACGACCGCGAAGCGCGTCGGTCAGGACAGCTATAACGCGGCGATCGCCGACCTCTTGTCGAAGTTGCGCTCGGAACTTCGGTAAAGCGTTCAGCGCAACCGAGGCTTGTAGAACCAAGATGACGCTGCGAATGCAGCGGGAGGCATTGGATGGCGGACGAATCGACTGACGTGCCCGCTTGGCGATTCTGGGCCGTTCTTCTCGGAGCCGTTGCGCTCGTCGGTGGAGGCTACTGGTACAGCCAGCGACCGACCTACGAACAGCTGGTGAGTGCTGAGAAGTTGGCGGAGATGGATCTCAAATACTGCGGCACGGCGCCATGGCCAGATTGCACCATTGCGCGTGCCCGATACGAGAAGGCGCACCAGCGCGTGCTGGACGCGACGCCATGACCCCTCCTCAGCTCCAACGCCTCGCGCCCATCCTCGCGTCCTACCCCGTCGGCACCGCGCTCCCGCTGGAGTGGGTGCAGGCGGGGGCGTGGCTCGCCGTGCGACGGGCCTACACCACGCACGAGCCGGCGTTGCTCATCGTAGGGGAGGTCGGCGACTGGAGCGTGCTTCCAGGTGACGTCCTTGCGCGTGTGCTCACGGAGGAGGCGCAGCGCCGCTCCGTCCTCCTCAGCCTTCGCATCGAAGACGGTATCGTCACCCGCGATGCGGCGCTGGAGACGTACAACGCGGTGGGGTTCCCGGCGGAGTGGAAGCCGATCGACCCTACATCCCCTTTGCCTGGAGGTGCCTCATGACGCACGGTCACTTCAAGATGCTCGCCAGCGTGAGCGAAATGCGCCCGATGGCGAACGGCGATCGCTTTGCCGCGAAGGCCACGCGGGTGGTGCGACACACCGCGCGGGGGGCGGAGGATGTGCCGGTTTTCTTCGGCGAGTGCTGGGGGCCGACGCGCGAGGCGGCGCTCGCCGAGCTCAATGCGCAGTTCAGCCAGTGGGCGGACGCGCAGCCAAATAGTACCTGAGCGCGTCCTCGCACCATCGCCAGCGATCTTCCCAGCCGGCGAGATAAGGCTGCGAGTAAGCCCGGATCTCGACCTTCCGCGACTCATTCTGGTAGCGGGGATCGCACCACGCGCCCGCCGCCTCACTCCAGACCTGCAGGAGCACGTACCCGTGGTAGACCAGCTGCTGCCGCGCCTCGAGTGCTGCCGTCATCAGGGCAGCGGGATCGGCCGCCTCAAACTCGACGCTTCCCAGCGCCGGCGGGGCCATAAGGCGAAAGCGGTGCGGAGCCATGCCCCGAATGTACGGCGGGGTCTGACAGTCCGATGAGCTTCAACACCAAAGGGCCCTCCCTCGTGGCCCGTCCTGAGCGTCGCAACGGCCGGAAGGTCTACCGGGTCGAGAACGTCGGCGATCGGGCCGCAACGGGGATCGTGGCGCGGCTGCGGGCGGGGGACGCCGACGTGAGCGCGTGGCTGCAGCAGGGCAGGGTGCCGGCCGAGCTGGCGCCGGGCGCCGCGTTCCTGCTGGGGTTGGGGCCAGACTTTCAGGACGCCGCGGTGCTCACGCTCACCTGGCGAGGCCCGGACGGGGACGAGCGGCGGTGGCATGGGCCGGTGAGTGTCTAGCCGGCGAACACGTCGGCGCCGAGGTGTACAGAAATCGGCGAAATCTCGACATGACCCTTTCACCCCATGGGTGAAGCGGGCCGATTAAGAAAACCGCGCGTATTACAGATCGCGGGCCGATTACGAAAGCAGCCTACCGGTTCAGCCACGCGAGAACCGCTGCCCGCAGCGCCTCCGCCGGCGCTTCCGGCTCGTCGGGCTCATCGAGCGGGAGGCCGTAGTCCATGAGCTCACTCGCGATCCCGTGAAGCTGCTTGAGGAGAGCGTCGAGCTCTTCGCGTGACGGATGTTTGAGGCGCTGTAGCTGTGCAACGAGATCTTGTTCGGCCATGCACGGAGGATACCTCGCCGGCCACCCGGTCGCTACCACGCCGCGTGTCCAGCCTACGCGATGAGCAGCTGCAGCTCTCCGAGCGCCACCAGCTGCCCGCAGTAGCGCACCACAAGCCAGACGCGCCCGCCGCGCGGGAAGAGGGCGCGGAGATCCCGGCTGTAGAGCTTGAGCGGCGGCACCACGCCGTCGGCGACCACGAGCGTGCGCATCAGCGTGCCGTGCAGGAACGGCCCCCCGCGCGCCGTCGAGATCCCCGCGTCGAGGTAGCACTTCCGGAGCGGCGCGTCGACGGCGAGCGGCAGCGCAACCGTCTCGCCCTCGACCACGAGCGTCTGGGTATCGAGGATCGCGTTCACGTCTGCGACGCCGGGCGCTTGGTCCGCCAGATCACGCCCGTAACTTCGTGGTAGCCCGCCGAGGCGGACTGCCAGTGCACGTAGACCGTCGTGCCGTCCGGCTGGGCGCCCAGGTAGGTGCGCTTGTTGGCCCCGCTGAACGTGGCCTCGTAGGCACCGGTCGAGAGCACCTCGACCATCGTGGCGACCAGCGCGGCGTTCACGGCGGCGGCCTCGCTCGCGGCGGTGTCGCTGAGCGCGATGTAGGCCTTGAGGTCCGTGAGGCCGGTGATCGCGACCTGCTCCTCGATGCCGGTGGTCGGGTTGAGGCGCCAGCGCATGGGATGCGCCGTGGTGTGGCTGTTGTTGTCGGGGTAGAGCTCCCCGTCGATCTGGTTGGCCATGGTCAGGGTACCGGGTCGTCGGACTGATAGGCGAGCGCGACCTCGACGGCATCGCGCAGCGTGAGGTCGGGCGTGATGCTGTCGCGCTCGGTGAGGGTCGTGTCGACGAGCGCGCGATAGGTGAGCGCCGAGGCGACGGCGTGGCGGAGCGTGAGCGTCGCCACGACGAGCCCGGGGACCAGCAGCACCCGCAGCGTCCCATCGGCGAGCACGCGGACGGTGATCGCGCCGGCGACGGGCTTGAGGACGGTTGCTGCGCCCACCGCCGTGAGCGCGACGGTGACGTCGCCGGCGACGGGTTTCGCGACCGCTACCGTGCCGCTCGCCACGACCGCCACGGTGGCCGCGCCCGCCACCGGCTTGCTGACCGCGATATCGCCGCTCGCGACCAGGGCGAGCGCCACGTTGCCCGCGACCGGCTTCGCCACCGCGATCGCGGCCGCGGCGGTGAGGGCGACGGTGGCCGCGGCACTGATCGGCTTCGCCACCGAGACATCGCCGTTCGCCGTCACCGCGACGGTGCAGTTCCCCGCGAAGCCGACCGGCGTGAGCAGCCCCGTGCTCGTGACGGCCACCGTGCAGTCGCCGGCCACTGGCTTGGCGACGGCGACGGAGCCTGCAGCCGTGACCGCGACCGTCGCGTCACCAGCGACTGGCTTGGCCACCGCCGCGCTGCCTGCCGTCGTCACCGCCACCGCGACATCACCAGCCACCGGCTTCGCGACGGCGGCCGCGCCGGTGGTGGTCACCGCCACCGCGCACGCGCCCGCGATCGGGTTCGGGATGATCGCGCTGCCGGTCGTCGTCACCGCGACCGTGCAATCGCCCGCGACCGGCTTGGCGACGGCGATCGAGCCGGTGCACGTGACGGCCGTGGTGACACCACCCGCGACCGGCTTCGCGACCGCGATGTCACCCGTTGCCGTCGCGGCCACGACGGCATCGCCGGCGACGGGCTTGGCCACCGCGATCGCCGCACTCGTGATGAGGGCAACCGCGACCGCGCCGGAGACGGGCTTCGCGACACTGATCGAGCCCGCCGCGGTAACCACGACCGTGGCGCTGCCGGCCACCGTGGCGCCGCCGACCGGCGTGAAGAGCGCCGTGACCGACAGCGTCGCCGAAACGACGTTGGTGTTTGTGCCGAGAATGTCGAGCGCGAGGGCATCGACGTCGACTGAGATGGCGGGGCCCGAGGGGACGAGCGTCTGCGCGATCGTCAGCGCGCTGGCGTTACTGATGCGCGACCGCTCGTCAGCGGTCAACGCAAAGGCAAACGTCTGCGACGACGACGTGAGCTGCGATTCAAAGACCCAGCGCTGCGCGACGAGGGTGGCGCCCTGCCACAGATTGACACAGAGGCCCGTGAACTGCGCGGGGACCCCGGCGAGTTGGACGACCCGCGCATCCGACTGGGCGGGGACGCCACGCAGGACGACCGTCGTCGTGGCCACGCTACGCGGGGTCGGGGCTCAGGGTCTGTGCACTGACGCCCGCCAGATCCGAGACGCCGCTGCGATACGCCACCACGAGGTAATCGGAGTTCTGCGGCACTTCGAGCGCCAGCACCCCCGCGCCGTTACTGATCCCTTCGGCAACCACGGCGGGACGCCCGACGGCGAGCTGCCCGACATCGAGTGCCAGGCACCGCACGCTGGCCACCGCGACGGCGTTGGTGTCGCTCGTTTGCAGGTTGAGCAGCCAGCGCGACGACGACTGCGGGACCTGCCCCACAAGCGGCATATCCCCGTCAAGTACGTTGAGCGACGTCCCATCGGGGCACACGATGTTGAAATGCAGCAGCGCCGGATTCGCCAGCGGATCGTAGAGCACGTCCGCTGGGGTGTACGCCATGTCCTCGTGCATCGGCGCGTACAGGTTATCCGACAGCAACGCCGGCACGACCACCGCCAGCGCATCCGGGGTGAGCGGAGTCGCCAGCGGCGTCGCGAACATCGGCGCCTGTATCGACAGCACTGACAGGATGCCGTCCCGCATCTCGTCCCCCTGCACGAGCAGCGGCGTCGGGTCAGGCAGGGCCGGCACGAGACATGGCATCGCGGTCAGCCCTTACAGCAGCTGTTCCAGCATGAAATCGTGCAGCGTCAGCGAGCCCGTGGCGACCGTCTGCGTGAAGAAGAAGTCGAGCGTCAGCGCGGACTGCGAATTGAAGCCCGTGCCCACCGCCGGGGCGATGTTGTACGGCACCATCTGCCCACCGGGGCCGGGGCCGGTTGCGGGCGCGGCGGTGTTGATCGAGGCCGGCGAGAGCCAAAAGCCCTGCCCAATGAGGTTGGCACTCGTCCCCGAGCCGACCGCACGGCACGTGAGCAGGACATCGAGCACCCACGGCACGTTCGTCTGCGCCACGATGTTGAGCGGCATCGCCTGCGTATCGAACGCCACGACGCCGCCGAGGCGCAAGTCGAAGCGCGCCGTGCCCGGCGTCGTCACGGCGCACGAGATACGGCCACTCGCGCGCAGCCGCCACTTGCGGCCAACCTGAAAGTACCCGGCCGGCAACGTCGTCGGCACGTACGTCGGCACGCACGACGCGGCAGCGGCCGCGGTGAGCGTTGGACCGTCACTGTAAGCAGAGGCGATGACTTGGCTTGGCATGGTCGGAAGAGTGAGAGGAAAGGGTTAGCCCAGCGTAAACAGCGCGCGCGCCCCGTTGGTGTTGGCGCGCAGTTTCAGCGAATCGGTCGCCGCCACGCGCGGCGCATAGGTCGCGGGGAGGCCGAGCAGGTTCGGACGTTTGGAAAACGCGCAAGCTTCACGCACGAGCGCGCTTAGTTCGGCGTCAGAGAGTACGCGCGTCCAAAGGCCAACAAAGAGCGTTGGAATAAGCGAGCCGAGATCCGCGTCCGGAGTCGAAGTTCCGCACAGTCGGTGCGGATATGCGCCAGAGAAATTTGCGGTTCCTGAAACTCCGACCGTCGACGAAATCGTTCCGCGCTTCCAGACACGCCCGCTCGCATCGTGCGCCTGCACAGTGAGCGCAACGCCGGAGACCCACCTGGACGCAACCACGAGCGGCCCGGCCGGGGCGTTTCCGGTGCCGTAGCCAACCTCAGCGTATGCGTTCGTGTAGTACGTGCCGCCGACGCGCACATGGGCAGCGAGCTGATAGTCGCCACCGTAGCCGCAGTACGACCCGGCGAAATACTCGTTGAGTCCCGCCGCGACAGTCTGGTACCCGACATAGTCGACCGTGCTCGCATCGGTCGAACGCCACGATTGCCCGACATAATTCGGCGGTTCCCATGCGTACCCGATGAGCTGGGTATATGCCGTCGTGTCGATCTGCGGAAGCGTGACGCCAGGCGTATTAACCAGCGCTTTCGATGAGGCGATCACGCGCCGCCCGCGCGCGATCGCGCTCTCTACTTCGCCGATGTAGGTCGATTGCGTGTTAATCGGCCTGACGGGTCGCGAGCCGACGAACGTATGCGCGTGTCGATAGCCCCCGAGCGCGAAGAGCTTCGCGCTCTCTATTGTGCGTGCTACCTGCTGCGACCACCCGGCACCGATCATACCGCCGCCCACCCGCTGACGCTTAGATCGAACTTCGGCACCAGTCGTCGCGAGGGAACCATTACTGACACGTCCGTTCCGCCGTTGCGGAGCTGCTGGATGTCGCGCGTCGCTATCGCCATTTGCGCGTCAGTAAACGCGTAGTTCCAGAACCCACAGAACCCGTAATCGTTGTTGCCGCCTGAGTTGTACGGCGCACCATAGGACGTATGCCCCGCCCACGCCCAGTTCGTGCAGTTGCCGACACTGTTGGAATAGGTGGCCGTTAGTTCCGCGACCTTTGTTCCGTCGATCCATATGGAGCGATGAAATCCACGGCTCAGAAACCCAAAGGTGTGCCAGCGCATAGTAGGGTACAGCGTTTGGTTTGCTGCCCAGTTAAACTGCACGCGCTGGGTAAGATCGCCCATATCCCAGTCTACCCAGTTCCCCTCAGGAACGTGCGCTGAGCAGCGATTTGCAAACGACTCCACCGTTCCAAAAGCACTTCCGGGATTGGTACTCAGGATGAAATCGGTATCGCGCTTGAAATGCTCAACGATGATGGTTGCGTTATATGCGGACGGAAACCACGGAACAAAACTGTGGTCTGGAAACGTGTACAAAAGGTTTGAGTTATTGCCGTCCGAGAAGAATGCACGCCAAGCAATGCGGCTTTGGTTTTGAAGCGCTTGTGCGTTAACGCCGGTCGTCGGAGCGATGCGCTTAAAGCGCCCGAACTGTTGGAGCGCAGAGTAGGCAGCTTGCCCGCTTGAGTTCTGAAACGTTCGCCGTGCGATAATCCCATGAATTGCGCTATCGAGCAGCCACGGGACGTTTAACCCCACCTTTGACGGTGTGATTACAGACGGACCGTTTGCAGTGAACGGCGAGCGATACAGCACGTTACGCGAGGTTCGCCGGGTTGAACGCGTCCGCGCCGATGATCGCCAGCATTCGCGGCTGTGTCAGCAAGGGCGCCCCGTCGTACGTGACCGTCGTCAGGAAGGCGACGCCCCGCTGAATCCGCGGGTCGGCCCGATCGCAGACCTTATCCTTGCAGTCGGACAGGTCTTCGCGCACGCGCTTCAGCAGCGCCCGCGTCGTCAGGTCAGGGTGTGCGATCTCGGCAAGATCGATCCGCAGCCGTTCGGTATCGGTGAACCGCGCCTTGAAGTCGAGAACCGACATCGTCGTCACGACGCGCGGCGCCGCGTTTTCGTCGACGCGATCAACGTATGCCTTCGCGACGGAGTCCCAGGCTTTCAGGTTGCGATCGGGAACGGCGTCGAGGTCGGCGATCACGTGCAACGTCTCGCCCTCGCGCAACCCAGCCGCAACGACGTCGTTCTGCACGGTCGACTCGCGCACGACATCGCCGGCAGCCGTCAGGATCTGATAGAGCGGCATCAGACGATCCCCGGGTTGTAGAAAAGCCCGCGCAGCACGTTGCCGCTGCTGGCGGCCGTCTGGCCGGCGCTGGAGCGAATGACCAGCTTGCCGCCCTTGGGCGGGATCACGACGCCCGGCAGGATCTTGCGCTGCGCGGACGTCGTGTTGTCGAGCACGAACGACCCGACGCCCCCGTTCGCCGGTGGGCGCGAGGCGCTGCTGTCTTCGTAGTTCGTGCCGTCGATCGTGCGGCGCCAGTAGACGTCGATCGTCTTGTCCGCCGTCGGCGCCGTGCCGAAGGAGATCTGTAGCTCCAGATCGACCAGGATATCGCGGTCGGTGTCGTTGGCGACGTCGACCTCGACGGCGGCCGCGTCGGCAATCGCGTTGAGCGACGTCGTCGCGAGCGTGACGAGGGCGCCACCGGACCGCCCGGAATCGACCAGCGTTTGGCGTGCCATGCGTGCCCCTTACTGCGCCGTGAGGGTGAACTGGCCTGCCGCCGCCGTGGGCGCCGCATCCCCGTTGTTGATCGTGCGCGAGCTGGTAAGCGTGCCGTAGTACCACGGCGTCGTCCCCGAGCACCACGCGAAGTTCGTGAGCGTCTGCGGACCCGAGCCCGCCGCCGTGCCCCACGTGAGCGCGTTGTTGTTCGAGGTCTGTCCCCCGGTACCGCTCGACGCCGTCGTGCTGCCGGCGCTCTGCGTGCCCGCGAAGTTCGCGAGCGACGCCGCCTGCGTCACGGCCGCGTAGTTGGTGTAGCTCGCCTCGGTGCCGCCGCCGGTTTCGCCAGGCGCCGCGGTGTAGAGCCGGATCGACCAGGTCGCCGGCTTGGTCGACGTCTGGCCGCGAATGTACGTGTCGATGAAGTCATTCTCGGCCACATCGGTCATCTGAGACATCGCTTAGCCCTCCGCGGCAAGAGAAATGGGATCGCGCTCAAGGATCGTGAACGCTTCGGCCGGCCACTTCTTGCCGTCGAGGAGCTCCATGGCGCGCTGGCGATCGGCGTCGGTGAAGGCGAGCGGCCAGCCCGCGTGCTGCGGATCGGTCGAGCACTGCGCTTCACGGCCCTCGGCCTTCGCCGCCTCGACTTCGGCGGCATCGTACGCGCGCTCCTCCTCGCCGTAGCGCATGATGAGGAGCGCCGTGAACCAGTCGGCCACGTAGTTCCACATCTGCACGTACGGGCCGAAGCGGCGAGACATCGCGATGCCCCACTGGACCATGTCCGGCGTGATGGTCATCGCGGCGAGGTGCGCGGCGTAGCGCGCCGCACGCGCCTGCAGGACCACGTCGATGTAGTGGCCATGGTCGATCTCGGGGAACTGCGCGCGCACGCGATCCGCGCGCGCCGCGATATGGGCGGCGAGGATGGGATCCATCGGGGCAGTGCTCATCCGTGGGCTCGGGGTTTGGGTCGGGGGTGCACCGCCGGGGCGGTGGTATCGTGCACGTCGCACCGGAGCCCGTTCTGGGCACAGTGCGAGCGAAGGGCAGGGAGCAGGAGCTCGTGCCACAGGTGAGAGCCGCACCGCGCGCGGTAGTGCTGGAGGACGTGCCCCGCCTTGTCGGCGTAGCAGATCGCGAGGTGCACGCGGGTGCCCTGATGCCAGTAGGCGTTGACGTCGATGAACGTCACCTCCGACGGCAGCGGCCAGGCGTGTTCGAGGTTGGAAAGCGTCCCCGCGTCGCTCATGCGGGTTCCTCGGTGCCAGCCGCACGGACCGCCCGCCACGGGTCGCTCTCCCACTCCTCGACCGGGAGCATCGCGTAGCCCCGCACGGTGTCGCGCGGCACGGGGCTCTGCGAGCCGCGCTCGACGAACTGCACCGAGACGAGGCGCGGCGTGGGCTGGGTGACGCGGAAGACGAGGCTCACGGCAGCACCTCGACGTGCGCGGCGACGGGCCGCAGGATCTCGCCGATGGTCGCCGCATTGCTCTGCCGATCCGCCCGCAGCTCGTGCACGTGTTCGCGCCAGGAGCGCACGCGTGGCCGCCCTCGCGCCCGCATGGGCAGGCCCTTCGCGGTGAGGCGCGGCATCGGCTCGTCGTCGTACAGCGACCGCAGGAACTTGACGCCGCGGTGCGTGCGCATCTTGCACGTGCCCACCGTGATTCCGAGGATCTGCGCGATATCCTCGTGCGACCGGTTCTTCAGGTAGTGCAGATAGACACAGCGCCGCTGATCGGCCGGGAGGCGCCGCATGGCGTTCCGCAGCCGGGTGACGCGCAGGGCCGCATCGAGACGGCCGCCGACGTCCTCCGCGCCATCGTCCGCGACCTCGCACGCCTCAAGGTCCACCCGATGGGGGCTATGGTCCTTCGACTTGAGGTGATCGAGGGCGCGGTTCCGGGCGACCTTGCACGCCCACGTCTTCGGGTTATCCGGGACCACGTCCTGCAGCCACGCCCGCATCAGCACGTGCGCCACCACATCATCGACCTCGTCACCCGACAGGCCGATCCCGGACGGAATGCCGAGGTGCGCCCACGCCTGCAACACCGGCGACAGGCGCGCCCAGTCCGCCATCTTCCACGCGAGGCGCATGGAACCGATGGGGGTCTCGAGCAGCGCCCGCAGGTTCGCCGGCATGGTGACCATGTCAGCGCGTCCCGACGTCGCGGAAGGGATCGGCCGACAGCGGCGTGACCGGACGCCAGCCGCCCGATGCCGAGCGTACCTGATACTTGCCCGTCGCTGGGTTCAGGACGGGTCGGTTGTTTGGGTCGCCGGACTCCTTACAGCCGCAGGACGCGGCGTAGATCCACACGGAGTCATGCCACGCGCCGAACGGCGGCCGCATCTCCATGACGGCCGTGATGTTCCGAATCTCCCAGTGCGTCGTATCGTCGGCGGGTCGTACGCCACCGGGCTTCATGAAATGCCGGTTGATCGCGAGGATCGAATCGCCTTCGAACACGAGCGCGGAGTCGCGCGGCATAAACATTCCGCTGGAGCTATACACTTCCATGCGGGCCGAGTCGGCGAACGCCACGTGGCCGGTGTCGACCTTTACCGAGTCGACGCCTGGGGGCGGGGCATCCACGTTGATCAGCGTCACGCCTACTGTCTTTGTGGGGCCCTGCTTGCCGCGCCGCGTTGTCGTAATCGCGAAGGTGATGCGCGTCGAGTCGCCGTAGGGCGGGAGGCCCATGCGCACGGTATCGGCCGTGCCGGTGACGGTCGCGGTGCGCACGGTCTTGCCGCCGTTCGTCCAGGCCACCGCGTAGCCATCGGCGCAGCCCTTCGCGTCGCAGGCGGGCTGCCACTTGGCGATCACGCGCGCCGAGTCGGCCGCGAGGCGCTCGGTCGTCAGGACGAGATCGTCGGGGATCGCATCAGGCGAGCCGGAGGCCTTCGCGCACGTGGCGAACGCAGACAGGCACGCGGTGGCGATCAGAATGAGCGGGACGGCGATGCGAAGTCTCACCGGTAGGCTCTCCACTGGATGAAGTTGGTCGCGAGCGAGGTCGCGCAGACGATCCGCTCGGCGGTGCGCCAGCGGTCGCGGGCCTGCTGGGTGCCTTCGAGCACGGCGATGCGCGCCTCGGCCTGCGTGGCCCGTCGCGTAAGCGCGGCCGCCGTGGACGCGCAGTCGTTCAGCACGGCCACGCACTGGCGCCGCGAGCTGTCGAGCGTCGTGATCACCGAGTCAGCGAAGCGCAGGAGCGGCACGGTGTCCACCCGACCGGGCAGCGTATCCACGCGCCCCGGCAGCGTGTCCACCCGTCGCCGCCACCGCGTGACGATCGAGTCGATGCGCGCCGTGTCGTGCACGACCGTCGCCACGTTCGTGGCCAGCGCGAGGCGGAGCGAGTCCGTCTCATGCTGCGCCGAGCGCAGGGCGCGGTCCGTCCGCGTGCTGTGCTGCTGCCAGCCGAGCGCGAAGGCGGCGCCCAGGGCGAGCAGCGCGATGATGGCGAGGGCGAGCACCGCGCGTGCGGTCACAGCGCCCCCACTTCCTTCCACACGGCCGGCATCCCGCCCTCGGCGAGCAGGCGCGCGGCGCGCGGCGAGGGCGAGCGACGCATCGGCGGACCGAACTGCACGTGCGGGCGATCGACGAAGCGCTCATCGTCGCTCGAGCCATTGCCGTTCCAGTCGCCGCCCCACGTGAGGCCCCGGATGCGGCAGGCCGCCCCGAGCGCCGTCCAGAAGGCGGGTGCCGCGTCCCAGCGCTTCGAGGCGCTGATGATGTCCGCCGCGAGGCCGAAGCCGTGCCACGTCTCGTCGCAGTCCGACGAGTGCGTCACCACGCCGCGCCCGTCGTCGTAGTCGCGACCGAAGCCGAAGAGGAACCGCTGCCGCTCTGACGTCCGCAGCGTCTCGACGACCATCGGATCGAAGCCTGCACGCTGCAGGTCATCGATCACGAGGTCGAGGCGCATCCGAAAGCCCGGTGCCAGGACCTGCAGGTCGCGGCAGACGGGGATCTCAGCGGGCGGGAGCGGGAGACGGCCCACGTTACGGCGTGCCCTGGAAGATGTCCGGGATGCCGTCGTTGTTTGCGTCCGTCAGCGACTTGGCGAAGGCCTGCATGATCGCGAGCACGAAGCCGATCGCGCCGTGAATGAGCAGCGCCTTCGCCTTCCAGATCGCGAGCGGCCCGTCGGGCGTGGGCGCGGCGATGATCGTCGAGAGCGCGGCGACCGCCGCGTTCAACACCTGGGACACCAGCAACCACAGGGCCCACACTTTGGACAGCTGCACAGATCACCCCCCGGTGGTCGTGAGTTTCGTAAGCATCGTCGTGATGGTGTCGAGCTGTCCCTTCAGCGCGCTGAAGCGAGCGTCGAGCTCCTCACGGGTAATGCGTGTGCTGTTCGCCTCTTCGAGCGACTCCAAGCGACGGACGGTGTCCGCTTCGTGGCGTTCGACCCGTTCGTTCAGGCGTCCGGCGGAGTAGATGGCGCCCCCGGCAAGGGCAACGGCGCTGAGCATCGCGGCGAAGTCGAGCGTCATATGCCGCAAGGTGCGGTATCGCTCCAGACCAGCCCACCCAACAGCGCCCATGTTGTGGGGATGGGGTCCCCACATCCGCGCCGGGCGTCGCGCTCAGCCGGCCGGCGAGCGCAACCAGCCGTTCACGCGCACGGCGGTCACGATCGCCCAGCGTCGCGCGTGCGCGATCTGCAGCGCGCGGAGTCGCGCATCCAGACGTGCGGTGGCCTCGCGATACGGGTGCCCCGCCGCGAGATCGGCGTCATGCAGGAGATACGCGATGAGCACCGACGCGCTGAACGGATGGCCCACGACCGGCCACGCGATCGCGGGGATCGTGCCGCCGTCCGACACGAAGTCCGCGGGGATGCGCATCGGGTACGGCCCGCTCCACGTGATCGCCTCGAGCACGCGCACATTGCGCCCGCCGATGAACTCGACGCGGATTGGCGTGGCGAGCGGCGTCACAGCGGCGCGAGGATGACGGCGCGCGCGTCGGCCGCCTGCTGGCTGGTGAGCAGCGGTGGCGACTGGGTGAGGCCCATGCCGAGCAGCGCGTCCGTGAGCTGCACCGTGCGGGGATCCGCCGGATCGATGCCGCGCGCCGTGCGGAAGCGGGTGAGCACCTTCCGCGCGTAGGCGCCGCCGGCGGAGTCCTTGGCCTCCAGGGCGAAGAGGAGGTCCATGCACGGGCCTGCACCGGACAGCTCCCACCGGTCCATGAACTGCTGCTGCGAGAGCAGCTCGGTGCGCCTGGGCAGGGAGAAGTTGGCGAGCGCCGGATCCCACGCGTACGGCGCCGGCGGGACGTCCGCCCACTCCGGGAGTACCGTGGTGATCGACTGTGGCGGGTAGCTGCCGCCGAGCTGCGCGAGCAGATCCTCGGTGGTTGGAGAGACGCCCAGCAGCGCCCGCGTGGAGGCGTGGAAGCAGACGGCGAGGGGCATCAGCGCACCGTCTGGAGGCTGGTGAAGTCGATCGCGGTCGGCAGCATCTTGAGCCGGCGGAACGCCATCTGGCCGACGGTGCCCGTGCCGTTGCTGTTCACATAGATGTTCGTGCTGGCCGGCCACGCGGCCGCCAGTCCGCCCGACGGCGCGCCCGACGCTCCTGACGTCGTCTGCCCGACGCCGAGCTTGGTCTGCCAGAGCTGGACGACGCCGCTGCTGTCGAGCGACCAGTAGAGCTGGATCCGGTCGCCGGCGGAGGTGCCGCTCCCCATGCTCGCCGAGACGGACGCCGACCCGTTGTTGTGCGTGATGCGGTAGACCCCGCCCGACGCATCGATGACGAGCGAAGCCCCCGACACCGCCGCGTTCGAGATGCTGAAGCGGAAGCCGCAGGCGGTGGTCTCGACGAACTCGGCCAGCCCGCAGAGCTGCGTCGGCAGGAACTGCGCGGCGAACGGCAGCACATCGCTGCCGCCCATGAGCAGCATTGCGGTGTCGCGCGTGCCTGGGTTCAGGAACGGCCGAACCTCGAAGGCGAGCTGGTGATACTGCGCGGTGTAGGTCGTCGCGTTGATGTCGATCGGCGAGGCCGTGGCCGCCCGCGTCAGGAGCCCGGTGTGCCCGCTCTCGGCGATGATCGCCCCGGTCGACGGATCCCACTCGATCGACTGCACCGCGAGGTGGAACAGGCAGCGCGAGACGGATTCGAGCGGCGAGGCGGGGATCGGGACGCCAAACGGCGCGTACAGGGACATGGCGTGGCCTCAGAGCGCCCAGGCGCGGCGATAGACGTAGGACGCGGCGCCCGAATCGATCGCGAGCGTCGGGTAGATGCTGCTCGTGCGGAAGCTGTCGGCCGGCTCCAGCGTGAACCACGCGCCCGCCGTCTTCCAGTGATAGACCGAGGCGCGCGTCCCGCCGGAGGTGCACTTGATGATCGTGCGCCGGAGGAGGTTCACCTCGAGCCAGTCGTTCGCGCCGAGCGATTCCGCCGGCGAGCTCGGGGGCGTGAGGGTGAGCGACCCGTACGCGATCCCGTTGAACGAGCGATAGGTGAGGGTGCGCGAGCTGCCGGCGGACAGCGCCCCGGTGATGAACACGACGCCAGGGGAGGGCAGCGTGCCCATGGGGATCGGCTTCGGCGCACTGCCGAAGCTGATCACCGACGGCTCCTCGTCGTACGACGCGGGATCCCACGCCACGAAGCGGATCGTCACCGTGAACGAGGGCACGATGAGGATGGCCCGCTCGGTGATGCCGGTGGCCACAATGCTCGTCGCGACGGCCCGGATGAGCCGCGTGGGGTGATCGTCGAACGACAACAGCAGGAGCCCGGCGAGGGCATCCTGCACGGTCGCCATTTTGGCCTCGCGCTCGCTCAGCCCCGCCGCGTCGATGCGGAACGTGCATTCGATCTGGCGCGGCGACGCCGTCGCAAAGCCGGCGGGGACGCTGCCGAGCACCTGCGGCAGGGCGGTGAGGCTGCGATTCATCATCGGCCCCTCCATCCACCCGGAGAGGCTCACGAGCTTGAGCCCGAGGTTCGTGTCCGTCTGTCCGTTGATCTTCATGTCACACCCGTTCGGCGAGGTAGCGCACCAGCGAGGGCGGGCGCGAGTCGAGCGTTACCCGCGTGTTCTGCGGGTCGAGGAGATCGAAGGTCACGGCCACGACGCGCACGCTGATGCCGAGGTCGTCGAGCGTGAGCGTCCCGCCAAGCGTGATCGATTCGGCAGCGGGGACGTAGCCGACCACCGTGGCGAGCTCCCGCAGGGTGACGGTGAGCGAGCGCACGCTCAGCACGCGGGCCACGAGTTCCCGATTGGCGCGCTGCCAGAGCAGGTTGCCCTTGGCGCTGTCGCTGATCGGCCCCGGGTTGGTCGAGGACGCGAGCCAGACCGTGGCCCAGCGCAGATAGGTCGTTACGCCGTTGCCCGTCGATGCCGCGGGGAAGCAGCGCAGCATGATCTGGGTGTCGGCGCTGATCGTGGTGCTACAGGCCAGCGAGTAATGGGCGGTCGAGTTTGCCGGCAACGTTGTGCTCGCGATCGCGTAGCCGGTCGCGGTGTTCACACCGTTCTTGTGAATGACAATGCCCGGCAGCTTGCGCGTATAGATCAGCGACGGGTCGTCTGTGGGCGATCCACCGCTGTCGAGGTTGGATACCGAGGCACTGTTCGAGATGCACGTGAAGGCCGCCGCAGCATAGACCGCTGACAAACCCGCTACGTATTTCACCTTGTAGATCAAGGCCTCCGCGTGCAGGAGATTGGCATCCAGCTGTCCGGAAGGCGTGCCCATGCCGAATCCAGATCCGCCAAAGCCAGCGGAGCCGATGGTGCTGAACTCACCAAAGCGCAGCAGGTCATTGGTGGTCCCGTCATTCGGAAAGGCCGTGGGGCGCGTCAGGATGGTGGACCACAGGCTGCACGCGAGGGTGCCCGATGCCAGGGAAGCCGCGTCGATCAAGACCGTCCCGGTGCCACTCCCATTCATCTGCGCTGCCGCGCGCACCCGGGCCTGCGTCGCGCCG
This sequence comes from Gemmatimonadaceae bacterium, assembly GCA_019752115.1. NCBI lineage: Bacteria > Pseudomonadati > Gemmatimonadota > Gemmatimonadia > Gemmatimonadales > Gemmatimonadaceae > Gemmatimonadaceae bacterium. Next base: position 124,273 of record JAIEMN010000023.1, on the reverse strand, counting down.
AGCACCAAGTAGTCGTCGCGATAGAAGATGAAGTTGGCCGGGGCCCCCGTGATCGTGATCGAGTTCCACGTCACGCCACTGTCCGGCGTTCCGAGGCGCGTCGCACTGCACGAGAGCGTCGTCGGGTTGGTGCGTGGATACCGCTGCAGCCACGCCGAGCTACGTGCGGTCCAGAAGGTTGGCGTCTGAATGTCAGTCCACGCGGAGAAGACGCCGTCACGGACAAGGTTTCGCTCGCCGCGCCCCGTGAAGTCGCCGACCTTGGCATTGCGGACCGTGAGCGCTGGATTGGTGAGCTCGAGCAGACGCGTGGCGCTGCTGTCCTTCACGAACTGGACGAGATCGCCAGCCGTGAGGCCGGTGGTCGCGCTGAGGAGCACCGCGTTGTCGCTCGCGCGACTGTCCTGCACCTGAAGGACCGTGGCGTCCTTGAGGAGCAGGTACGCGCCCTGCGAGGTCGAGCCAGTGCCGAACTGGCTATCGAACGCGATCGGCCCAGCGCCGCCGTCCGGATCCGTGAGCGGCACCCAATACGGGGCACTCCCGGGGATGGTGCCAAGCTTCCACGCATTCTCGCCCAGGGTGGCACGCTTGCCATCCACGGTGTCACCGAGCGGCATCACGGCCGAGACCTGCCCGTCGTCCTCCTCAGTCTCCGCCAGCTCCACGAGATTCCGCGACGTCGCCACGCCGATGATCGGCGCGGTGCTGCCGATGGCCGTGAGGAAGTCAATGGCGTACTGCGTGTCCGAGACGCGGCGTACGCGCGTCTCTATGCCGGTCAGGGTCTCCACCTGGCGCAGCCAAGAGAGCGGGGAATAGCCCGTGGTGCTTGCCGGGATGATGACCGGCGCGGTGTAGCTCACCGTGCCCAGGATGAACCAGCTGTAGCCTTTGGCCGCGAGGAAGGGCTGCACGATATCGGTCCACCAGCCCGTGATCGTGCGCGAGCCCGCGATATCGATCGAGGTCACGCCGCCCACGGTTTGCGTAATCGGCCCGACCCGTCCGAGTTCATCGCGCGGCGAGATGCCGATCAGCGTGCGCATTCCGTCCCCGAGCGTCCGCTTGCGGGAGCGAATGCGATGCTCCCGGAGACGGCCGACGGCATCGGTGGCACGAATGACCATGCCGCGCGTGACGACGCGGAGGACACTGTCCGGGCCCGAGAGCTGGCACTCGTCCGAGCCGTCGATCGCCTCGGTCATCGTGCACGACGCGAGTGGGTAGAGGGCGCCCAAGCGGACGCCCCCGGCCTGCGGGTAGTTCGACCAGTACTCCAGCTCGGCGAGGGCCATGTTACGTCAGCGCCGTGGTGCCGAGCCGGCGGTTCTCGACCCCGATCTTCCGCCCGCTATACTCGTCGAGCACGGGCACGAGCTGGGTGGCGAGGTTGTTTGCCAGCTCCTGTGGGGTCTGCGCAACGAGCGGTGTGCCCGTGATCGTGATCTGCACCGTGACGCCGCCCCCGTTCGCGCCCCCCACCTTGCCGTCGATGCTGCGCAGGACGGTGAGCTGCGAGAGCGCGACGTCGATCAGGCGGAGCGAGGTGGACTCGCTGGTCGCGTTGAAGGCGAGGTCGTTCGAGTACCGCACCGACGGGTCGAGCGGCCCGCCCGCCGCACTGCTGCCCGCCGGGGTCGCAGCGTTCATCGTGTCCGCGACGAGCTTGTTGTACTTGGCGTTGTAGATGTCGTCGATCTTCTGCTGCGTAACCGGGTCGTTCGCGAGCCCGTTGGCAGCCGCGTTCTTCCGCATCGTCTCGCGCCAGTCGTTCAGCTCCTTCACCGACGCCTCGAACGTCTTACCCGTGGCCTGTAGCCACTGCGTCTCAAGGTCGGAGCTGAAGTTGGCCAAGTCCTGCGCGGCCTTGGTCGCCTTGTCCATGTTTTCGGCGAGCGCCTGCATGGCCGCGGCCTGATCCTGCAACGCGTAGAGCTCCTCGAGGCGCGCGCGCATCGCGTCGTCGGTCGCGCCGGCCAGCTCCTTGGCGCGGTCGATCTCGACCTGCTTGGCCTCGAGCTCCTTGGCGAGCTCGGGATTCACCACCTTGAGGGCGTCGATCTTCCGCCGGTCGATGTCGGCGATCTTGTCGGCATACGCCTGGGCGGCCGCCGCGGCCTCCGCCGTGGCAATCGCCTGCGCTTCCAGCCCCTGCACGTACAGGATCTGCGCCCGCACCGCCTCGTCGGTGATGTTCGCCAGCTCGTTGCGGTTGGCGATGTCGCGCCGCAGCTGGGCCGCCTCTTTGTCGCGCCCCTGCGCCACCAGCGCCCGCACGGCGAGGTCGTCCTGCACCTGCTGCTTGGCCTTCTCGGCCGCCGCGTCGAAGTCCTGCAGGGCCTTGGTAAACTCGTCGCCGAGGAGCGTCTTGAGCTGCTCGAACATCTCGGCCGTGATCGTGCCGGCCGCAACCAGTTCCTGCGCCTGCGCGAGCGCCGAGTTGTTGGCGATCGTCTGGCGCGTGATGAACGCCCCGCGATCGTCGCCGTTCAGGGTCTGCCGGCGGGCCGTGAGGTCGAGCCCGAAGGCCTCGCGCTGCCGCTTCTTCTCGGCCTCGGCGGCCTGACGCGCCGCATCAGCGGCCGCCTGCTCGGCCGCCTGCACCTCGCGCAGCTTCTCGACGTAGGCGGAATCCTTGCCGTACTGGTCGATGGCCGCGTTGAGCTCCTTCTGCGCGGCGATCTGCTCGCGGATCCGGTCCGCTTCACCGCTGCGACCCTGCGCGGCCGCAAGACGCGCGTCGAGGTCGAGGTTCGCCAGGCGGAGCGCTTCGGCATACTGCGCCTTGAGGATCTCGATGCGCTGCGCTTCGAGGGTGTTCAGCTCGGCGAGGACCTTGTTCCGCTCGGCCTCGTTCTTCTTGCCAGAGTACGCGGCCTCGGTCGCCTTGCGCAGGTCGTCAAACTGCGAGCGGGCCTGTGCGATGGCAGCCGAGAGCGAATCGCCGGCGAAGGTGGCACGGATCCCCTCGAGCGACTTCTGCAGCTGCTGCTGCGCGATCGCCATCTGCGCGGCCGCCTGCTTCCCGGAGTTGGCCGCCCCGAGGAGCCCACCAATGCCGCCCACGATCCCACCGATGATGGCGCCAACCGCCGTGCCGATGACCGGGATGACCGAGCCCGCCGCGGCGCCGGTCAGTGCGCCCGTGGCTGCGCCCGCCAGCGCGCCGCCGGTCTTGCTCGTCGTCATCGACCCGACGGCGTAGCCGCCACCGAACGCCCCCACCACGCCACCGGCGGCCGTCGCGACCTGCTCACCGCCCGAGAGGCTCTGGTTGTTCTTCCGCATCTCGTCGGCGCGCTTCTGGGCCTTCATCAGCCCTTCGACCGCCACCGTGATGGCGCCCAGCATCTTCACCGCATCGCTCCCCGTGCCGTTGAGCACGCCGGACATTTTCCGCAGCGTCGTCGTGACCTCGCTCAGCGCGTCGTTCCACGCGCGCGTGTCCTTCGTCTTGTCGGGGATCTTGAACGGATCGGAGCCGTCCCAGCTCGAGAGCGCATCGCGCCGCTTCTTCGCCTCGGCCAGCGCCTGGGAGAGCTCGTACCACTCCTTGACCTGCGACCGGATGCGCGCCTCGACCTCGGGATCAAGGGTGTCATCCTTCGGCAGCTTGGCGCGCGCTTCCGCGACCGCCTTCTCCTCGGCCCGTGCTTCGGCGAGGGCGTCGTAGGCGTTCGCGTTGCCCTGCAGCTGCTCGATCTGCTCGCGCGTGACATCGATGTCGCGCTGGCGCCCAACGATGGACTCGGCGATGCTCGCGTAGGCCTTGTCGCGCTGCTCCTGGGTGCGCTTGACCGCATCACGCTGCTTCGCCTCCGACTCGTCGACGACCCGCTGCACGTCGGCAAAGATCGCGGTGACCTTGGCGCCCCACTTCTCCTCCTCTGACGCCGCCTTCGCAGCCGCCTTGCCCTGCGCATCGTAGACGGACTTGATCGTCTGGATGTCCGACACGAGGCGCGCGCGGGCCGCAGGATCACCGCCGATCGAGACATTCTGCCGCAGGTCCTCCTGCAGGTTCTTCAGGCGATCCCGCAGCTGCTGCTGCTCGCTGACGGTGGCCGCGTTGTTGCGGACGAGCGTCGCCAGCTGCTCAGTCGTCGCGCGCGAGTAGTCCGCGTTCGCTTCACCGAGGACGCGGTTGATCTCGCGCTGGTTCGTCGCGATACGATCCTGCAGGTCCTTGATCTTCGCGGCGGTGGTCGCGAGGGCCGCCGCCTGCTGGTCGGCCCCGCTCACGCCGGTCTTCGCACCGGTGGCGGAGCCGACGTTGCGTAGCTCGTTGAGGTTCCGCTGGGCGTCGGCCAGCTCGCGCGTCGCCTTGGCCTGCTCGCGCAACAACGTGCGCGTCTGCTCTGGGAGGTCGCCGGTGGCGCCTTGCCGCTGCTTCTTGCGTAGCTCGTCGGAGGCCTTGATGGCCTCCTGCGTCGCCTTCGTCGCCTCACGCGCGCCGGCGGTGATCGCGTCATATCCAGCGGCGATCGCGGCGATGCCGGCAATCACGCCCACGGTCGCGGCATTCCCTAGTGCGAAGCTAGCAAGCGTTGACGCGAGGGTGTTCGCTGGTCCGAGAGTACCCGTCAGCGACGTCGCGAGCGATGTAACGCTGCCGCGCAACATCATCGCCTGATGATGCCCTAACCCCAAATCTTCGGCGGCTTTCTGCATAGATGCCGCCATTTTGTACGCTTGCACTTCGGCAAGTGCGATTGCCCGCGCTTTCTTTTCTTCCGCCTCGGCGACCTTGGCCGCTGCCGCAGCCTGCTGCTCGGCCGCCTGCTGGGCGATGGCCGCATGCTCGCGCTGCACGTTCGTCAGCCGGCGCTGCTCGTTGGCCAGCCGGTTGGCTTCGGCCTGCGCCTTCTGCTGCGCCCGAACCTGCTCTTCGAAGCTCTGCGTGACCGTGTTGCTCGCCGACGCGACCGCGGCCGCCGTGCTCTTCGCCGCGGTGCCGACGGCCGCAAGCTCCTGCCGGATTTCGCCGGCGCCCTTCTTGGCGCCACCGCTGTCAATGACGACCCCGAGCTGTGCGAGACTGGCCATCAGGCCTCCAGCGGGGGAACGTCCGTGGGCTCAGGCGCCATCGCTCGGGCATACTCGTCGAGGTAGACCTCGTCGATGATGCGCACGAGCTGCACGTCGAGCGGGGTGAGCGGCGTGCCGGTGAGGCGACGGAAGGCGTCGAGTTCGGTATAGCTGATCGGCGTCACGCCCTGCGCGGACATCGGGCGGGCCCGGTGCAGGGCATCAAACGTGTGCCAGGCGGTGAGGCCGACCGGCGGCATCGGCGGTCCGACGAGCTCGCGCGCGGCCGCGGGATCCACCGCCGCGGCGCGCTCGAGATGTTCTCGGACCGTGAGCCCCTGCACGCGACGGTTCAGGCCGAGGCGATGGGCAGCGACGGCGCGGACGGCGTCGCCGACGCGGCGAAAAAACGCGCGCGGTCCGTCACGAAGGTCAGCGCTTGCGCACGGATCGGCGGGCATTGCTCGTACAGCGCGCGGACGGTTGCCGACGTGCACGGCACCGGCGCCCCCTCGTCATCCTCGAAGCCCCGCCAGCCGACCGTGAGCGCGACGAGCAGGTCGAGCTCGGCGGCTTCCTGCTCCGCGACATCCTCGGCCGTCACCTCGGGCGCCACCTCGGTCTTGTCCGTCTTCTGGCTGAACGCCGACGCGTAGAGGCGCGACTGCATGAGGGCCGCGCGCGCCTGCTGGTGGCGCTTCGCGACCGCCGAATCGGTGCCGAGGAGAATGAGGTTCGCTTGCACGCCGTCGGCGCCGAGCAGCGGCTGCTCGGGGGCCAGCGGGTCCATGAGCGGGCACTCGGCGCCCGCCTCGGCGCGGCGCGTGAACTGGAGCGTGCTGATCTTGGCCATGCCAATTCTCGTGAGAGAGGGAAACCGGCGGGCGCCGTGCGACGCCCACCGGGGACAACCGCCGCCTTACGGCGTGCGCGTGATCTTGCAGGTCGTGTTCGTGGCGTCGTAGCGCGCCTGCCACTGGAACGACTGGATGCAGGCCTGCCCACGGCCCACCGGCGCGATGCCGCCGTCGGTGAACTTCACCTGGTTCCAGAGGTAGGCGTCCTTCAGGTTCGACGCGCCGCCGAGCGTGGCCGCGAGCGAGGTGGCCGTGTCGCCGAGGTACTTGTCGAGGAGCGCCGACGCGCCCGTGGTCGGCACGTACAGCGAGGCCGAGCCCTTCGCGACGAACGTCGACGGGTCGAGCCCCGAGAGCGAGAGGCTGCCGAGCTGCGGCTGCGCGATGCCCGGGCGGCTGAACTCGAAGTTGAACTGCGTGACGCCCACGCCCTTGAGGTCGAGGGAGCCGCCTTCCTGCAGCAGCTGGATCGAGGCGATCGGGCTGAGGATCGCGTTCGTGCCGGCCGCCGTGGCCGCGCCGGTGCCGGCCGTGGCGCCCGCGTACGCCGTCGGCACGACGCCGATACGGCCCGTGATCTTGAACGTGATCTTCGAGCCCTGCTGCAGCGACACGGCGATCGACTCCACGAGGCAGCCCTTGCCGGGCAGGAACTTCGTGGCGTCGGTGTACTGATCCTCAATCGTGAACGAGGTCTTCGTCGAGCCGACCGAGAGTACGTTCGTCGTCCACGTGTTCGCGAAGATGCCTTCCAGCAGCGTGTGGAACGCGCCGTAGGAGTACTCGCCGTTGATTTCGAAGGTGCCGTCGGCGGAGACGCGGATCAGATCCGGGACTTCGTACAGCTGGATTTCTTCCGACTCGACGAACGAGCTCGCGACTTTGATCGCGGCGCTCGTCGTGCGCATGAGCTGCAGCGGGCTCGCCGGCGTGGTTCCGAAGGTCGTCTCCTTCAGCACGCCGACCTGATAGCCTCTGGCGGTTGCGTTGGGCATGGGCTGTTACTCCGGTGAGTTCGTCAGGGGTGGTCGAACGTGAGCGTGAGCGACACGGGCACGACCAGCCACGCGTCGAGGTCCTGCGCTGGCCCGATGCGGGATGCCAGCATCTCCACCGGGTAGGTCCCGGACACCTTGAGCGATGCCGCGCCGCACGCCGTCTTGAAGGCGTCGGAGATCGCGGCCGCGAGACTCATCGCATCGAAGGCGTCGATCCCGATGGGCTGGCGCACGTCCACGCGATACGTGGCGACGGTGCGCTGCCACGCGGTGGGGCCGCATTCGCGGTCGTTGGAGTCAAAGGCGACGAACCGATCCGCGACGTGCGGCGTGGTCGCGCCGGGGGTGACGGACGTGTTCTGCCAGGCGCGCGTCGCCGGCAGCCCGCTCACCGTGACGAGCACGGCCCGCAAGGCGACGATCAGCGCATCGCCCCAGTTGGTCGCCATCAGGCCCGCCCGTAGCCGACGCGGTCGGCGGCATCGTCCACGATCGCGCCGAAGCGCGCATGGACCGGTTCGATGAACACGGTCGAGCGCCCGGCGTTCGGGCCATACCGTCGCGTCTTCGGCTGGAACTCGAGGACCTGCGCGTACTCAACGACGGTGGTGATGTAGATCGCGTCGCCGAGCTGGGCGCGGCCGATCGGCGCCAGGTCGATTGTCTCGGGGAAGAGGACCCGCCCGGCGGGGTTCACCTTCCGCGAGATGAAGGGACGCTCGCCGCGCCCTTCCGCCGGCTCGTTCAGGGCCGCCACGAAGCTGGCCCGCGCCCAGCCGGTATCGATTGGCACGCCGGGCCCGTACTGGTTGCCGATTACGATCGCCTCGGCGGTCGTGTCGCCGGCTTCGCGCAGCACGAGCGTGGCGCCGTTCTCCACGGCGTCGCCGAAGCGCGAGAGATCGGCCTCGAAGTCGTAGACGAGCGCGAGCGGATCGCTCACAGCGCGAGCCCCACGAAGTAGCCGAGCGTCGCGCCCGTGGGGTTGTAGTCGTCGACCGCGACAACGCGGAATGTCGATCCTCCGAACTGGCACACGTGCCCGATCGCCGGCGCGAAGGTGAGCGCCCCGGCGGCGATGAAGAGGCCCTGCGAGGCTTGCGCCCAGCGGGAGTCGCCGCGCCGGCCAAACTTCCGCGGCGACCCGGCCACGGCATCGGCCGTCTGCGACACCGAGGAGCCGCTGGCGACCCCGGTGAGCGGGTTCGGCGCGGGCGCCGGCCGCGTGATCGTCACGGGCCCCGTCACACCGACGCCGGTCGCGGTGCGGACCGCGCGCGTGGTGAGGGCGACGAGATCGAGCGCCATTACGCGCGCACCACCATGGTGCCGGGCCGCAGAAACGGACAGATCAGGGCGCGCACATCGGGCGGCATCACGGCGCCGCTCGCGGGCGTGAGCTTGAGCCCACCGGGCAGCTGCAGCTCGGTGCCCGGCTCAAGGCCGGTCTTACTCCAGGGCGTGGCGCTTTGCTGCGACAGCCAGAAGGCGAGACGCGCCGTGGCCTGCTTGAGCCAGAGCGGGATGAGGTTCGACGCGACGGCGTAGCCATCGCGCGTCTCAAGCCACGCGCGGGGGAAGGCAAGCGCCTGCGTCGTCGTCGTCGCGACGCCGTCCCACGGCGCCCGCGACAGCCACGCGGTGGCCTCGGCCAAGCACTGCTCGGCGATCCCCTGCGTCACGCTCGTCCAGGCACTCGCGAACGGCGAGGCCTCAAGGATCGCCGTCGCGTCCGCATAGAGCAGGAACGTGTTGGCGTCCGCACGGCCGCTGCCGTCTTCGAGGACGAGCGCGAGCGCCACGGCGGCTTACTCGGCCGACGCGGCGCGGCCGCGCTTCGGGGCGTCGAACGGCTTCATCGTGGCCGCATCGAAGTCGGCCACGTTGATGACAATGAACCCGTCCTCGGTGTCCTCGGAGACGATCTTCATCGTCGGCGGCTGGGGCTGCGGGACCGAGAGCGGAACGAAGGTGTCGGACATAGTCGGGGCAGGGCGAGAGGAGGAGAAGTACGAACGGGTCGGGGGTCACGACGCCGGGCCACCGCAGTAGCACCGACGCCGGACCCCCTCCCCGGGCGAATCAGCCGGCGTAGCGCGTCGCGAGCTCCGGGCGCACGCAGGCGGCGCCGTAGAGCACGTCGAAGTCGAACAGCCACTGCTTGTTCTGGCGCACTACCTCGAGGCGGAGCGCGACACCCGAGACCGGGTCGACCACGCTCATCATCTCGGCGATGTTCTGCGACGCCGTCACCAGCGGGCGCGAGACGAAGCCGAACGCGTCGCGGTGGAACGCGAGGTTCACCACGTGCGTGGCCCGGAGCGTCATGGCTTCACCGCCCGACTTGGCGGTCTGCAGGGCCGGCGCGATGCTGACCGTCGTGTTGCCGACGGCGAGCGTGACGTCCGCGAGGACCACGTACGTCTGGTTATCACCCGCGAAGCTGATGATGTCGCCCGCCACGAGGTTGGACGCGTTGGTCGCCTTGGCGATCGAGACGGTGCCCGTGCGACCGGCGTCCGTGCTGCCCTGGTTGACCGTCTGCGCGCCGTTCACCGTCGCCGCGCCGGCCGAGAGGGCCGTCGACGTGTGCGTCGGGACCTGCTGGTCCATCGCGAAGTCGAAGCCGAGGCGACGACCGAGCGTGCCATCGATGATGGCCGAGGTCGTGCCCGACGAGTACTGCGCGTTGAAGGCCGCGAGGCCGAGCGCGTTGGCTTCGGCGTTCACGTCGAGGACGAAGCGGCGATCAGCGAGCGGGGCACGCTGCAGGTTGAGCTGCTTGCGGGCGCCGGTCGCGGCCGAGACGTCCGTGGCGAACGGCGTGGTGCCCGCCGTGCCCTGGTAGCCGTACACCTTCTTGTACTGCTGGAAGATGAACGCGTTGATGTCCTCGGCGAGCGCCTTCACCGCTTCGCCCGTCTGCTTCGACTTGAAGCCCGGCACGCTCACGATCTCTTCCATCTGCTTGTCGGTCAGATAGAAGCCCGAGCGGCGCCACTTGTTGAGCGGGATCTGCGCCTTCACCGGCTGCGAGTCGGCCGCCTGAATCGGCGCCGCGCTCGGGGACACGTCGGCCACCGACTGCGCCGAGGGGATCCAGAGGTTGACGACGTCGCCCTGATTCGCCGGCTCGTTCGAGTAGTCGGTGTTGACCAGACGCGGCATGACGCACGCATTGCGCAGCGTCTGCAGCCCCTGGGCGACGAGGATCGGGACAATGTCCGTGAGTGTGTTGGCCATCAGTCAGCTCCTGTTGAGTTCGCGCGCGCCCCGATCGCGGATATGCGATCGCGCTGCGCGCGCACCGAACGCCCCCACATGGGAGCGAATCAGCACGCGCTCAGCGCGACGCTGGTGTGCACGGTCCTGCTGTAGATCGCGCTCCGCGCGACCGGTCCTGCGTTACGACGCGACCTTGACCTGACCAGCCGCGATCTTGTCGAGGTTCGCGATGAACCCCGCGTTGTCGGTGATGGACACCGCGCCAGCCGTGCCGGTGGGCTTGCCACCGCTGTTGCCGCCACCCGCGCCACCGCCGGATCCGCCGGCCGGTTCGTAGAACTTCGGCGCTTCCGTCTTGAACGTGTCGGCGAAGAACTTCTCGACGGTGAGCCCCGTCGGATCGCCATCCTTGTCGAGCACCACCGGCTTGCCGGTCTTTTCGTCGTACGCGACGCGGCGGCCCTTCACGATGTCCAGCACGAAGGGCAGGTCCGTGGCGATGACGCCCGCCTTGCTCGCGGCATCGCGGATCGCGATCTCGAGTTCCCGGTCCTGATACTTCTGCTTGTACGGCGCCAGCTCAGCCAGGCGCTTCTCGTATTCGGCCTTCGTCTCGCCGATGCGCTTCTCAAGGATCTTGTCGAAGTCGCCGGCCTTGCGGGCCTGTTCGTCTTCGAGGCGCGTCATGTCTTCGCGGAACTTCTTGATCTGCTCCGGGCTCAGCCCGCCGAGCGACTGCTTCATCTGCTCAAACTCGTCCTGCAGGCGCTTCTTCTCGTCGAGGATGCGCTGCTGCGAGCTGCGGAGCCCTTCGGTGTCGGAGACGGCCCACTTGCCGTCCTTCGTTTCGATCGCGGACTCGCGCAGCGCTTCCGGGATCGCGTCCTTCGTGTCGAACATCTTCAGCGACATCAGTTCCCCTCAGGGGCGGATGGTTGATGCCGCAGAGTGCGTTGTCTTCGCCTGATGACGCCATCGCCACACGTCGCGATGTGGGGACAGTGTCCCCATAGCAAGCACGGCGCGTGTGGTCAGGCGTCGTCGTGCGTGATCACGAGCGCGGGTTCATCGCTCACCGGTCCGATGCCGTCGACCGTCAGGCCGTGCTCGCGCAGATCCTCCGCGGTCGGCTCGGGGAACGCGGTGGACAGCCACAGCGCAAAGCTGTCGTTCTCGCTGGTGTAGCCCTCGCCGGGCGTGAACGTGGCGGCGTGGTCGCCCTGGGTGATGCGCATCGTGGTCTCCGGAGATGGTTACGCGGGAAGGAGCAACACGTCCTGGCCGGGTGCCGGACGCTGGCGAACGCCGGGGCGCACGTGACGGATGAACGTCACGCATCGGCAGTTCGGGTGAAGCGGGGGCGAGGGGACCGCCCCGAGCGGCGTGATGAACTCGCCATCGAGCTCGATCCCATCGCGGTTGAGGTCCGGCACCGGCGCGCAAATCGGGCAGAGTCGCTCGTCGCGCGCGACCACCCAGAACTGGCGCAGCTCGGTGGCGGGCACCGTGCCTTGCTCGATCGCGGCGCGCCAGCTGGCCTTCGTCGCCTCGTTGACCGCTTGGATGGCGTTGGTGCGCGCGAAGGTCTCGGCGCGCCACGCGGCGAGCTTCCGCTGATACGCTTGCACCATCTTCTCGATCTGCGCCGGCGTCAGCGTGCCGCCATCGCGCAGCAGCCGCTCGAGCGTGCGGTCCGAGCGCAGATCGCGGAGGGTGCGGCCCAGCGCGTCGCGGAAGCGACCCTCCTCAAGCGCCGCGCGAAAGCTGCGGATGATCTTGAGGTCGTAGGGCGTGAGCCCACCACCCGCCACGCCGGCCTTGAGGCGTACGGCGACCTGTCGCGGGCCGACGCCCCGCGTGAGCTCCTCGGCCACGATGTCGCGCAGGCCCCCTTGCACGTCGAGCTTCACGCGCGCGAAGGCGCCGTTCTCCCACCGGCGCACGGCCTCGATCAGCGGCGGCGAGACCACCGGGGCGGCCACGCGGATGCGGAGGGTCGCGCTGAGGCTTGCCGCCTCGGAGGCCGCCAGCCGTACCACTCCCTCGGCATATAGTCCGCGGACGGCGGCCAGCGCCGCGGTCACGGCGGGTTGGGCCATCAGCCAGCCCGCGACCTCCTCGGGCGACCCGCTGGTGAGCCGGCGCACGAGCTCGGCGGCGTCCGCCGCGCCGAGGGCGGCCACGGCCGCGAGGAAGGCCGCCCGCAGGCGGGGCTCAAGGCGCGCCGCGAGCGCGTCCAGACGGGCTTGGGCCAGCTCGGCGGAGGTCACGAGGCCCCCACGCGGGCCCTATTCGCCCAACGTGGCCCGGATGTCGCCCAAGAGGACCCGGAGGAACTCGCCGGTGAGGCCCCGCGCCTCGTCGGGCGTGAGGCCTTCTTCGCGCAGGGCGCGGTAGAAGGTGGCCGCCGGATGGGCGGCACTGCGCGCGACGCCGCCAAGGATCTCGACGGCGTTCCGGCGCTGGCCCTCATTGGGGCCGATGGGACGGGGCATGGGTTCACGGTGTCACGCCCCGCCCGAATGCGCAACCACGCGGACCGCGGCGTTTCACGCGGCCGCCGCCGTCGGTACGCTGTCCGCCCCATCGGCGGCCAACTGGCCTGCGTTCCCCGTCTGCGCAGCCTGCTCGGCCGCGGCCGCGGCATCGGCTTCTGCCGCTGCCAGCAGGGCGCTCGAGGTCATCGCCATCGAGGCGCTGTCGGGCAGCTTGCCGGTGCGGAGATACGCGACCCAGTCCGACACCTCGAGCACGCCCTTGAGCACCGCCTGCCACACAAGCGCGGCGAGCTGCGGGTCGACGTCCGGCGAGGCGTAGGCGGTGTGCATCTCGATCTCCGGTGGCTGGACGCCGCGGTAGGCCGCGTGGAACGTGAACGCCTGCTCGAGCAGGTCCTGCAGCCCACGCGCAACGCTCGCGTGCGACTGGTTCTCGGCTGCCATGTCGAGCGACCTCCCCTTCGCCGTCTCGGTGCTCGTGCGTCGGTCCTTGGCGAGGAACGAGAGGCCGAGCGCGGCGATCTGGCGGACGATCTCGTCGCGTTCCTGGCGGCTCTCGGCGAGCGCGTTCGGATCGGCCGCAACCCACGACATCTTCGCCTGAGCGTCCGTGGCGCGGACCACCGAATTGGGGCCCACCTCGAGCGGCCGCTCGTTGCCGTCGTCGTCGCGGTCCACGCCCACGCCGGCGAGGAAGAGCGTCGGCGCGTGCGTGAGGCGCATGAGGTAGCGGCGGTCCGCCGTGAGCACGTAGTGGTCGAGGTTGAGCTCGGCGATCGCGAGCAGCTTGGGCTCCGACACGAACGGCGCCGACGGCCGCCCGGGATAGCCGATGGCGAGCGGGATCGCGGTGAGCGGCGCGTTCTTCGCGCCGCGCATCGCGCCGGTGCTGATCAGTGCGAAGTGCTCGCCCGACGCGCCTTCGGCCTCCCGATGCTCCCACACCGCGAAGGTGACGCCGGCGGCGGTGAGCTGCAGCACGCGATAGCGATCTGCCGTGCGCATTCCGAACGTGCCGGCGGCGACATCGGTCGGCTCGTGAATCACGACCTGCCGCACGATCGCCTGCTTGGCGAGCGCCTTCACCTGGTCGGCCGTGAGCGTCCCCGCCGCGTAGGCTTGGATCAGCTCCGGCCACTGCGGCGCCTCGACCACCCAGCTCAGGATCTGGTCCGCCGTGACGAGCACCCAGTACGGACGCAGACCGAGCGCCTGCTCGCTCGCGAGCGTGAGCCGGACGCCGTCGGGCACCGGTGGCGCGTCGACGAGGATCCCGACGAAGCCGCCGACGAGCAGCTCCTCGGTGAGCTGGCGCGCGAACACCTCGCCGTGCGTGCCGCGCCCGTCGATGTCCTCCCAGTCCTGCTCGATCACCGGATCGACCGTGTCCGACAACGTCGGTGGCGTGCCGGCGATCATGCCGACCGTCGCCTCGACCGTGCGCGCGTAGTAGCGCGTGACCTGCGCGATCGTCGAGCGCAGCTTGTAAAACGCGGGTCGTTCGGCGGGCCAGCGCGGCAGCGCCGTCTCACCCAGGGAGCGCACGCCGCGCGTGCCGGCCATGAAGGCGCGGGAGAGGGCGCGAGCCCACTCACCCGCTTTGTACTCCGGGCGCTTGAAGTCGGGGCGCTGGTCAGCCGGGGCCTTGCCCGGAATGGTCTGCGAGACAGAGTCGGCCATGCCGGGTTACCCAATCGCAAAGGTGGAGACGCGCATGGCGCCGTGCCCGAGCCGGTTGAACTCCTGCCAGAGCAGGTAGCCCAGCGCGTCGTTCGGGTGGTCGTAGCCGTCCGTCTTGTCCGGAATGTTCGTGTCCGGCTTGTAGGTCTGGCCCCCGAGCGCCTCGATGAGGTGCTTGGCGCGCGGGTGAATGCGGAGCCGTCGGCGGTCGCCGTCGTGCAGCATGGCGTTCACGTTGTTGACGCGATCCACCACCGGCGGATGCGCCGAGGGCGCGCGCACTTCGAAGCCGAACGAGCGGATGATGGTGAAGTCGGTCTGTCCCGCGCGCGCGTTGGTGTGTCGCGCGTTGCCCGCCGGATCGGGGCAGAAGACCACGCGCCGGTTTGGGTAGCGGCGCCGCACCTCCTGGCAGACCTCCTCGGTGTTCGAGGTCGGGACCAGCAGGCAGTCGAGCACATGGCACTCGTCCACGGCGCGCACCGCGATGACCGTCGCCATCGGGTTGATGTTGAAGTCCTGCCCGATGAGGATCTCGCCGCCCAGGTCCTTCACGCTCGGATCGACGTTGCCCTCGGGGAACGGCTTCTCAAGGAACTTCGGATAGACCCGCCCCTTCCCGCCGAGATCGTAGGCGCCCTCCCACACGTGCGCGTACTTGTCCGGGTCGGCGCGCCGCAGCTTCTCCGCTTCGCGCCGAAGCGTGGACGGCAGGAACGGGTTGTCGCGGTAAGTCGAATGCACCCGGATGCGGTCGTCGTCTGGCGTCGAGAACATCACGTCGACCGGATCGGTGCGCTTCTGCGGGTTCCAGCTGAACCAAAGCTCGGAGCCTTCGACGCGGATGGTTGGCGTGAGCAGGTCAAGCGAGCGCTGCGAGATGCTTTGCGCCTCCTCGACCCACGCCAGCTCGAACCCTTCCAGCGACTTGATCGAGTCGGCCGTGTGGTCCTGCATCCCTTCGAAGATGCAGATGCCCGATCCGCCGAGCCGTCGGATTTCCGTCGCCGTGGGGTCGAACAGCCCAGCGACGCCAAGTTCCTCGATCTTCGATTCGATCAGCGCCTTGGCCGAGAACTTGAGCGAGCGCTGCACCTCGCGGATGCACACCACGCGCGCCGAGGGTCGCCGCACCATGTGCTCGACGATCTCCTCGGCGAAGAAGTGCGACTTCCCCGACCCGCGGCCACCGCTGGCGCCCTTGAAGCGGCATGGCCGCTGCAGCGGACGCGCCCAGCGCGGGATCCGCCGGCGGATCTCACGCGTCGTCGCCATCGGCCTCACTGGGGTCGATCACCTCATGCACGATGCGCAGCTCCATCGGTCCGCCGCCGTGCCCCGCATGCTCCACCGCCTGCACTGCGCGGCCGTAGCCGAACTCGCACGCCATCTTGTAGGCCGCCATGAAGTGCGGATGCGTGGGCGACTTGAGCACGGCCTCCAACGCCTTGGTCACGTCCGCGCGCGACACCAACGCGCGCATGTGCTCGCGAAACTCGTTAGGCGGCCGACCGGCATTCGGCGCGCCCTTTTTCGGGCCGCGCCCACGCTTCGCCGGATCCGCGGCCGCCCCGCGCAACGGGCGACCGCTTGCGGACTTGCGCACAGACTTTTCCACAGGCGACAACGGCGTGATGGGCATAGTCCGACCCTAGGCCACCGACGGCATCGCCGACACTCCGCGCGCGTGGGAATGTGGTGCCCATGTCCCCACATCAGCGCCCACCGGCGTCGCCAACGCCATCGCCCGCACGCCCTTGAGGTCCGCGTCGCCCTCGAGGACATAGCCCCACTTCACCAGGGCCCGCATCGCCCGGCGTACGGTCTTGCGATCCAGATGCAGCGTCAGCGCGATCGAGGCCTGATAGACCGGCCGGTACGTGCGATCGGCGGGCAATAGCTCCACCAGCTGCACGAGCACGTGAAACGCGTGATGATGGCGGAGGCGCGGATCCGCGATGCCCGCCCGGAGCAGCGGATGAATCAACGGGGAACTCATTGCGGCCTCCGGAGCGCGCGGTGCAGCAGATCAAGCGTCGCGAGGCGCGTCTCTTCGCCGGCGAGCACACGGAGCACACACCACCCCAGCACCGCGGCGGTGTTGAGCTTCTCGTGATCGGCGCGCATGCCGCCCGGGCGGGAGTGGCGACCGTACGACCCCGACGCGCCGTCGACTTCCAACGCCACTTTGCACCGGGGCCACGCATAGTCGAAGCGCCACCGGCGCGGCGGGGCAAAGCAGTGTTCCCGCTCAAAGGCGGGGACATCGAACGCCGACGGATCAGCGATCCACTCCGCCCGCGGGTGCGTGAGCGGGCGGCCGTTCTTGCCGGTGGTGATCACCGGCCACTTCGCATGCAGGCGGCGGTTCATGGGTAAGTCCGCCGCAAGTCGTTGTGCTGCGCGGTAGTGGCAGTTCGGGCAGAAAAAACATAGGCCTTCTCCAGCCCCTTTTCCCCCCCGCACGCGTACGCGGGTGATGTGTGTGCAGTAATGTGTATGGATAGATTCTTTGTCTTTACTGCTATAACTCTGTAAGGCATGGGGTTACGCGGCCTCCTCGGCAGGCTGAATGGTCGTTACTACCAGCGCGTGACGGGGTCTCCCGCCCGTCGGACTGCTGCCGAGCTCGAGCCACCCGGCAAATCCTGCCTCCTGCACCCACTGCACGGTCTCTTCGCGATCGCGCTTGACCACGCCGCGGAACACGCGATGCCGCGTGATCTCCTTGATTGTGAGGCCCCGTTCGCCGGCCTCGCGCAGCGCCTCGAGGAAGCGATTGCGGAGCGCGTGGACCGGGCTGTCGGACAGACGCTCTTGCACGGCGGGGATCAGCTGCTGCAGCTGGTAGCCCGCGACGGCGATGCCCCAGCGCGCATGCGGCTCGTCGACCGTGACCGCGTCGGGATCTTCCGCGAGCGCCGCCAGCAACGCCAAGCGCATGGCCTGCTCCCCAGCGCGCATCGGCAGTTCGCCGAGCTTCTCGGCTTCCAACACGTCGGCGCGCGCGTTGCACTCGCGCTTGAAGGCGCGAAACGCCGCCATCGCCGGATCGGTGATCGCCAGCCGCTGCGCCGGCGGCAGCTCCGTCACTCGTCCAATGACGTCCAGATTGCCCCGAGGCGCGAGCACGCGCCGGATCCAGCCCACGACCTGGGCGGGCGGCTCTTCGTCGCTCCCATCGGCCAAATCGCCGCGCGGCACGGTCGCCTCGAGCACGAGGAAGCGATTGAGAAACCCGCTGCTGATGCGGTTCCCCTTCAGCGACTCATACCACTCGTTCGGCGTGGTCAGCCCGATCACGCTCTTCCCCGGCCGCTCGATTGCCTTCCGCTCGGCGTTCTTCCGCTGCTTCGCCGACAGCGTCAACGTCGAGAACTGCGGGGTGATCGCGACGTCGTCCACACGGGAGAAGAGCTCCATCAGCGCGGTGAGCACGCCGTTCTTCATCGTGGCCCCATCGCTCCCGCCTGACGCCGCGCCCAGGAACTGCCCGAACTCGTCGACGATGGCGAGCGACTGCGGCTGGGAATACAGCGACGACCAGACGGCCGAGCGGGACGTCCACTCGTTCGGGCCGATGAGCGTTGCCGCATCTCCAGCGCGCAGCAGCGCATGCGCCGAGCGGCGGACGTGTTCCTTCCCGGTGCCCGACTTGCCGATCACCAGCAGATAGAGCGTGCTGTAGTTCTGCCGCGACGTCGTGTACCGCCGGGCGCAGACCGTTGACGCGACGCCCAGGGCCGCCGCGACGGAATACATGCGCACCGGGTGCGGGGCCGTGCGCATTGACCACGCGACCATCTCCTCGAGGATGCCGGGGAGCGGCTGCTCGAAGGGATTGGCGAGTGGCACCGGCCGCGTTGGTCGGATCACGCGGGGCGTCACCTGGGCGATCATGAGATGGCGCGCGATCTCGGCGTGCTTGCCTTTCTCTTCCTGGTACGCGTACTCAACGAGCCGCTTGACCTCGTCGGGGTCCTTTGGCGGATCGCACTGCACGGCGTTGGTGTTCAACACCATCCGCAGCGCCATCTCCGGGTCGACCTGCGACGACGCAAGACTGCCGGCGAGCGCGAGCAGGGCGCCATGGCGTTCCCCGGGGCCAATCCGGTCCTGCGTGACCGACAGCCGCACACGCGCGCGGCTGGCTGGTCGCTCGTTCGCTGCCGCGACGGCCGCCAGGGCGATTGGTGGCAACGGGATTGCGGGTGCGTCGTCGGACACCTCATACCGGCTACCCAACGCGTGGAGCGATGGCGGCAGCATGACATGGCCGAGCGCCGAGCGCACAACGATCCCGTGCACCGACGCGCCCGAGGGCAGCGGCGGGTGCGTGTAGTACCGGTGCACGCCCTTGCCGGTGCGCACTTCGAAGGTGGGCTCCGCGAACAGACCGAGCCCGCGGGCCGCCGCGACGGCGTCCTCCGAGTCGATGTCGAACGCGAGCAGCCCGGCTGACGCCGGCACGCCGCCGATGTTGGCATCGGGGAAAACCTTCCACCACGCGCGGATCTGCTCCGGGTTCGTGCTGGCGTCGTCCTTGCCGTTCTTCACAATCGGATGCTTCCCGATCGCGGGGCATTCGTCCTTCTTCACGCACGAACAGCGCACCGGGCGACCCGGCTCCACGATCGGATGATGACAGGGAAAGACCGCCCAGCCCTTCGCCACCCACCCCAACGCTGCGGCGAGCATGTCAGCCACGCGGCTTCCTCCATTGCGTGATGTTGCCGGCTTCCTTCCACAGCGCGTCCCAGTTGTGCACCCAGCCCATGACGGACTCGATGCCGCCGCCGGAGCCGTGCACGAGCTCGAACTCCGTGACGACGGGCGACACGCCGAACAGCGCGGGCGCCGGATCGTAGATGACGGCCAAGCCGGTCATCATCGAGGCGGCGACATGGTCACGAAACTCCTCGAGGCTCGTGTACGGCTTCACCTCGACGTAGAGATCGTGCGTCGGCGGGCATTCGGAATGCCCGCACGGGATCTGCACCAAGAAGTCCGGTGACCAACCGGCGAGGTCGATCGGTTCGTACTGCCACTTCCACTGCGCGAGGTCGAAGAACGCGGCCCAGCGCGCCTCCAGTCGAGAGCGGAAGCGCACGCCGGCGTAGGTCGTAGGATGAGCCTTGATGGTGTAGGGGCGTGGCATGATTAGTCGGCTGGTTTCCATGAGTACCACGCGGGCTCCTCGTAGTGGATCGAGGGATCCTCACGTAGCTTGGTCAGTAGAGATTGCGTCGACCCGCCTTTGCTGAGACCAGTCAGCGTGATCAGGTCGCGCGTCCGAATTCGTTTGTGTGTTCTCACTGCCTCGCGTAACAGGCATAGGCGATCGCTGTTTCGCTGCTTGCCCGCGATCGGATCTCGAAGCACCGTGGTGGGCATGGAGAAGTCTTCGTCTCCGATGTACTGCCGTACCCACCTGTCGAAGCGCATCGCTTGCAACTCTGCGTACTGGCGCCGAAGCAGCTCGATCTGCGCTACTGCCTGCTGATGCAGTGATTGGTAGTACTCTGCGGTCTCCCGCCAACCGCCTCCGTTGATCATGATGTGCCACGGGAGGCGATTAACCGTACTCTGCTCTGCTTGATCACCACGAATCCACGCTTCTGCAGACGCTCTATCCAAAAACGACTTCTGCTTCTGCACGCGTTTCCCATCCTCAACCCACGACCGACGGGCGACATACTTTCCGTCGCGAAACACAACGCTGCCGTCGCCCTTCTTCGCTCGCGTGCGCTGCGGCTCCTGTGAACTCCGCGCCATCGTCAGAAGGGGAGGGGTTCGTCAGCAAGGGACTGGAACGCCTCACACCCGACCGCCCGGACATCGTCCGGCGGCGTGGCATTCCAGTGGGCACAGGTCTGCAGCAGG
The DNA here is from genome assembly GCA_019752115.1 of Gemmatimonadaceae bacterium. Taxonomy (NCBI): domain Bacteria; kingdom Pseudomonadati; phylum Gemmatimonadota; class Gemmatimonadia; order Gemmatimonadales; family Gemmatimonadaceae; species Gemmatimonadaceae bacterium. The sequence goes on along the minus strand of JAIEMN010000023.1, from coordinate 104,101 downwards.
TCATCCCAGCGCGCGCAAAACACACAGTTCCGATCCGCAGACGGCGCGGCGGGCGCCTCGACGTAGCGCCAATTCACCACGCGCTCGTAGCGCCCATCGCGCTCCAGCGCGATCGCGATCGGGACTTCCAACCCCGGCGCGGCCTCAAGGGCCTCCGCCACCGTGCGCGGGCACGGGCCGCCCAGATGGTCGGCCCACCATGCCGCAGCCTTGTCGCGCGCGAAGCCGACGTGCTCGACGCAGATGTACTCGGACGCGACGAGCTGGAAGTGGAAGAAGTAGTCCACCCGGAGCGTCGGGATCGTCTTCGCGGGATCCTTGGAGCGGTGCAACGCATACTCGACGCGCGTGACGTCGACCCAGCGCGGCGGGAGCTTCTCCGTCGACATCACCGGCGCGAGTAACGCCGCCGGCGCGAGCTGGGGGGGCGCCGGGGGCGGAAACGCGTGGCCACACCGGGGACACGTCCGCGTCGCGGTGCCAACGATCTCCTGGCACGTCGGGCATTCCTTGGCCGGCGCCTCCTGCTTGCCGCGTTTCTTGGGATCGCGGACACGCACGGCATCGACCGGCCCGTGCGTGAGGCAGTTGCCGCTAAAGTCCAAAACCAAGCAGTTGTGCACGAGCAGCCCCGCCGCAGTGAAGCGACGGCGCGGTCCACAGTTCAGGATGTCGTAGACGCGCGCGTAGCGGCCCGCGACTGCTTGCGTGTGTTCCGCTGATTCTGTTCTGGCGTCGCCCACCGGAGATTGCCTGGACCGTATGGCCCTTCGTTGTTGATCCGATCCAGCTGCAAATCCGGATGCAAGCCAAGGTGATCCATCACCCATCGACCCATCGCCGTCGGCGACGCAAACTCGAATCGAATCCCACGTCCCCCATAGTCCGCGAACCGCCGATCCTTTGGATTGGTGCACCGCTGCTTTGCGGCGATCGCTCGCATGAGAAGCCACTTCGGAACGACTCGGGGCTTCGCGCACGACCGACATCCCGCGGTTCCACGCATCAGGCTCGTGTACTCCTTCGTCGCTTCCGTGCCGCATACGGCACATCGAGTGTGCAAGCGTGCCTTCGTCGACTCGCGCAACACCTCTCCGGAAGACACGATCAACTTCCCGAACTGGCGTCCGACCAATTCCGGTAACAGCGATGGCAACTTGTTCGATGGCACACTGCCCAAGGCTCTTCCAGCCTTCCGTCGTCCAGACGCGGTGATCCGGGGTTGCGGTAAGTCCGGCATACTCGATGACCTCCTGTTCGCCGCGAGCGATAACGCCCGCATGGGTGACAAATTCGACGCCATCCCACACCCGCATCTGCGGCGTCACCTGTTCGATGGGTACAAGGCCGCTGTCCGTGAGGATGAGCTGGCCTTCTGCAATGCAGTCCGTCTTCCCCGGCGCGGTGCGAAATCCGCGGCCGAGCATCTGCACGTGCAGGCCCGTCGACGCCGTTGGCCGGCAGAGGGCGAGGAGGTCGATGCTGGGTTCATCATACCCCGTGGTGAGCACGTCGCAGTTCGTGAGCACGCGGAGCGTGCCGTTGCGCAGCGCCCCGAGCCGGGCACTGCGCTCGTGCGCCGAGAGCCCGCCGTGGACGGCGGCCGCGGGGAAGCCCGCCGCGGTAAGCGCCTCCGCCATGTGCTCGGCATGCGCGACGCCGACACAGAACACGAGCCAGCGGCGGCGATCCGCGCCCAGGCGCGCGAGCTCCTCGACGATGGCGGCCGTCGTCGCGGGATCGTCGACGGCCGACTGCAACGCCTCCGCCACGTACTCCCCGCCGCGCATCGCGACGCCGGTGACGTCGTAGCGGGTGAGCGTGGCCTTGGAGATCAGCGGCGCCAGATACCCGCCATCGAGCAGGGTCTGGATGCTGATCTCGTACGCGACCTCGTGGAAGACGCGGCCCTCGCCGGTGTCCAACCGCCCGCTATCCAAGCGGTACGGCGTGGCGGTGAGCCCGATGGTGCGGACGTTCGGGTTCTTCGTGCGGAAGGCCTCGAGCACCTTGCGGTACGCGGTGTCCTCGGAGCGGGGCACGAGATGCGCCTCATCGATCAGCAGTAGGTCAAACGGGCCGTAGTTGAACGGCGCGCGCGCGAGGGTCTGGATCGACGCGACGGTCGCCGGCGTGGCGCGATCTTTCCGGCCGAGCTGGCCGGAAATGATCCCGCAGTCGAGCGCCTTCAGGCCGGCGTGCTGCAGCGCCTTCCAGTTCTGCTCGATGAGTTCCTTGCGGTGCGCGATGACACAGACGCGCGCGCCGCCGCTCACGGCTTCGGCCGCGAGCGTGCCCATGATGAGCGACTTGCCGCCGCCGGTGGGGACCACGAGGAGACAGTTGCCCTCGTTGGTGGCGTGCCACTGGTAGGCGGCGTCGATGGCCAAGCGCTGGTACGGTCGCAGGGCGAGCCGGGGGCGCGTCGGCGCGTCCGCGTCGAGCAACAGTGGCGCGCTCATGCCGACCGCCGGTAGGGATGCCGCCATGGGGCGGGGGCCCAGGGGGCGTCCGGTTGCGGTTCCACCGTGCGCACGATCGCCCCGAACGCATCGCGCAAGGCGACGGCTCGGCTGGTGGGCCTGATCGTGCGCGTCGTCGTCGGCTGGCCGGGTACGCGCCAGCGCTGGATCGCAACGAGCGCTTCCAGCAGGTGGAGATGGTCGACCAGCGTGCGCTGCGGGATCCCAAGCTGCTGCTCGAGCGCGGGCGCCGTGGTGGTGCCCGCGAGGATCGCGTCGAGCAGCGTGTGCAGCGTCCGAATGCGGGCGCGGAAGACGTCGCTGTTCATCACCCGTTCCCCCCGTCGCGCGCGGGCGGGGTGGAGGGAGTGCGCAATCCCCCGCAATGCGCGCAGACCAAACGCGACCCGTCGCCGTTGTCACCAGCGCATGTGCATGGGTCACGGGGCTCCAGCGTGGCCAGTTCTGCGAGCAGAGCATCCCACGTTTCCGAGCGGAACACAACATCGGTCAGCTTCCCACGGTTGAGCGCGCTGTGTTGCAGCGTCAACAGACGAACCTTGGACAGCTTCGCCTCTATCGCTTCGTACTCCTCAAGCGGTACATACTCGCCGTCTGGATCGGGAATGAACCCGTCCTGCGTCCATGCGTAGATGTCGCTCACGCCCCACCCCCCTGCGCGTCGGGCGTCGTGGCGGCGAGCAGCTGTTGCCACTCCCGCACGTCGCAATCGTCGCCCGCGTCACCACGGGCGATCTGTTCGGCGATGTCAAGCCGAATCGTCTGACGGTCGCGCGGCTCCAACATCGGCCAGATACGACGCACGATGCGCGCAACCAGCGACGGCATATAGGTGCGGCGACCGCAAGCGTACCGCACGCTGCACAGCGCCAGTGTTCCGAGTTCGTCCGGAGAAAGATCCACGCTCACCCGTCCCCCTGCGTCGTGGCGGCGAGGGCGCGGACGGCGGCGTGTAGCTCTCCCTCAGCGTCGTTGACTTTCGCAGCCAGTCCGAGCGCTAGGTCGCTCCGTGCGCTCAACTCATCGTGCAAGCGCGTGAACTCCACCGCAGCGGCCACGACAGGGCCGATGCGCGCCTGCATGTCCTGAATCTGTTCTTCGGTCAGCGCCATGCGTTCCAGCGCATGATGCAACCGGCTCTCGCGATGCACCCACACACGGGGGTGCCCGTTGTTCGGCATGTACGACCAGCGGTTGACGCTGCGCCCTTTGCGCCGTTCGTAGGTGCGCCCGTTGATGACGAGCGCCGTAATGCGAAAGCTCATGCGCTGGCCTCCTCAATCAGCGCCACGCGCACAACACGCGCACCACAGCCGGGGAAATTGGCGTTGTCGTCGTCGGCGATTTGCTGCGCTTCTTCCCGAGTCGTTCGCGGGAATCCCTGATTGCCGTTCGCGTAGGTCACGCGCCACTCGTTCAGCTCCACCACCCGCCGCGCGTCGGGGGTGGCAGTGTCAGGCAAACGGCCAACGATGGCCTGACCCGCTTCGCACATACACGCCATGCTGGTCGGCAGCGCGTAGCCGCCGCTCCGGTCGATAACCTTCACGTATCCACGCCCGCCGCACTGTGAACACGGCAACACCACGTCGGGGGTGGCGACGGACGGGGCGGGGGTGTGAGTGTTTGGTGCAAACGACAGGACAGCAAGAATCTCGGCGTCGGTAGCAGGGCGCATCTTGCCTTGCCACCACTCGTCACACTCACGCGCCGCCTCTGGTGAAATACCAAGCTCGTCTAGCTCGTCGTCTGTCAGCTTGCGCGGATCGTAGATAGTCCCTTCCCATACACACAGCGCCCCGACTGGCGAATCACTGGCCATTGCCTCGGGGAGCGAGTCGTCCTCGCAGGTGGTCGTCACAAGACCACGCTCGTCACGGCTGAACGACCGCGCGCCTTCCCACTTGTCGAATAGATAGAGTTTCATCCTTCCTGCTCCGGCTGCGGGGTGGCACGTCCAACGGCACACATGCGCTGCACCAGTTCAACGGCAGACGATTGCAACGTGGCAACGGTAGGGGCAAGAGCCTTGTCCGCAGCGTCCCCCGCAGCGTCCCACGCAGCGGCCCTCGCAGCGGCCCTCGCAGCGGCCACCGCAGCGTCCCACGCAGCGTCCCCCGCAGCGTCCCACGCAGCGGCCCTCGCAGCGGCCCTCGCAGCGGCCCTCGCAGCGGCCACCGCAGCGGCCCACGCAGCGGCCCCCGCAGCGGCCGATTCCTTGCGGGCGGCATCCAACACCGACGCACACGCCGTTGCGATCTCGGCACTCGTCAGCGGTGGCAACGCGCGCAGTGCGTCAGCGTGCGGCTTGAGCCGGTCGGTAAGGTCCATCCATGCGGGCGCCTGCACGCGCACCAACCAATCGGTCGCCATCCACGCGCGCGTTTCCTCATCGGCTGCGGTGGTGCGCGTGCCGATCACCAGCGGCAGCAACGGGCGCAACAACTCCGTGCGCGGCGGTTCCGGCAGTGAATCATTCCAGTTCCGCAGGAACGCCGAGATCACGGGCGATACGCACTGCGGGTGATCGCTCCACGGTTCGCCCGCGATGTACGCGGCGGCTTCCATTACGCACATCGCGCCATCGTCGGCCTTGTGTGCGCCGCTGTCAAACGTCACCGTCTCAAGGAGCGCCGCGCGCTCGGGCAGAATCATCGTCATGGTGGTTACTCCGGCTGCGGGGTGGTGGTTCTCTTGTGAATGGCGATCACTTGCTTGAGCGCGTCCACCATGATCTCGGAAATGCGCTTATTCTGTTCTTCGTCGGCTGTTCGCTCTGGCCACTTGTATTCCACGCGAGCATCGGGAAACGACAGGTCGATGCGACACATGCGCGTTCTAGGCATCATCCTGCTCCGGCTGCGGGGTGGGGGTGGGGAGGGCGGCGTCGATGGCTTCGCGCAACGTCGCACCAGTGGTGGTATCCCATGCGTCGAGTTCCCAACGCGGCGGGTTCTCCAACGGGTAGAACGCCGCCTGAAAAACCTTGGCGGATTCGAGAAAGTCCAACCGCTTCGCATCCACCTCCATCGCCGCCACCTGCGCCCGCGCGGCGGTGAGGTCGGCTTTTGTGTTGTGGAGCATAGCCAACAGACCGCTAACGATTCCGGCGTTCTCCTTGGCAAGCGTTTCCGCCGCCGCGCAGCGCGTGGCGAGGGCGCGATGCGACAACAACAACTCGCGCAAGTCGCTCGTCAGAACCTCAGTAACCGATTCGTCGCATAGTGCATCGTCGGTCAACCTCGCGATCACTTCCGGCTCGGGCGCGGTCAGACCGTACGGCGGCGCGATGGTCACCCGATCAGCCGTCGCGTTCGGGACGCCAATCGAGGCGAGGATTTCGGCGTCGGTGAGATCCTCGACGAGACGGTCGAGGTCATCTGGCTCGGGCGCGGTCATGACGCCACCATCCGAAAGAATCGAGCGGCGAGTACGGCGATCGCGACCCAGCAGCCGACGGCAAGCAGCGACGCGACGATGCAGCCTTCTGGCGTGGCGTTGCCGTCCTCGCGGTTCCTGGCGCGCGCGAGCGCGTCGATGTCTCGGGCTTCGTCAGGGCGCACGACGCACCTCCGTCGGCACCGCGTAGAAGTTCAGTCCATCGCCTTCATAGTTCAGGCGAGCAACGGTCACGAATCCGAGGCGCGCGCTCGTGCGGAGAATGTCTCGGAGCGCATCGTTTGGGACGGTGCGACATACCCACGTGCCCAAGTAGTCGGTTCCGAGCGAACGCCGCAGCGCCGCCTCGCGCTCCTCGAGCTCGCGCACACGCCGCTTCAGCGCGCGCGCCTCGCGCTGGGAGATGGGCTTATTCATGCTCGTCCTCCCAGGTCGCGACGGGTGTCGAGATGGCCAACGCGAACGCGTAGAAGGCCACGAAGAGGCAGGCGTAGCACAACGCCAGCACCGCCGGGGAATACGGCTGCAAGGGATTGCGCCACATCATCGGGCACCCTCCCGCACGAGCTTGTCGCGGTGTGTGCTGATCTTTTCGCACGCAAAGCCGCACCCGATGGCGACCACCATGCAGATGGCCGCGAGGTTGAAGTCACTCGCCGCGTACGCCTTCCCAAAGCGCACGGACGTCGCCACGAGCAGGATCAGGGACGCCTGATCGAGTAACCGCATGACATCGATTCGGTTCATCGTGTACGCTCCATGGCACGGAGCGCCGCGCGTACTTCTGCTGCCCCGCGCCGCGCAGCGGCAGAGTCGATGCGCACCCGAGGACGACGGCTCGTAGACGCGACATACCGCGTGGCGCGATAGCGGGTGGAGCGCAGGCGCAGCGCCTCGAGCAGGAAGGCGAGGATCGCGCGTGAGGTCAGTGCGATGGTCACGGGCTTGGACAGGCGGCTCATCCGCGGAACTCCCGCGTTTCGCCGACGAGGCGCACGTACTGCGCGCGGCCCGTCCGTTGAATGGCCCCGAGCCCCAAGAGCTGCGCCAGCAGCACGCCCAGGTGCGCGCGCGAGATGTCCGGCACCGCCGCGTGGAGCGCCGTCAACGGCGTGGGCGCGTCGGCGTCCGCGCTCATCGCGAACAGCACCCGCGCCTTGTAGGAGTCCCGCCGGACGGTGAACGTCGGCGGCGCCGGCGTCGCGGTCAGCCCCATGGCTGGAGCCTCCGCGCCCAGGCGGCGAGGGCGAACGCGGCGAGGAGTTCGGGTGGACACACCGTGGCACGCACCCCCGCGGGCGCGGCCGGTCGGCCCCGAGGGGTGGCGGGCGCCGTCCCCTTAGCGCGGCCCGTCGCGTCCGACGGCGCGCCCGCCTGCCTCCTCTCTTTTAATCCGTAGGTCGTGGGTTCGATCCCCACCCCGGTCATTAGATTGTGGCGCATGTGGAGACACATGTGGACTGCCGCCCTCGCCGTGGGGCTCACCGCGGCGACGGCTCAGGCACAGCTCGGGCTCGCCCCGCGCCGCCCCATCGCCGACACCGCTGCCGTGGCGGTGTCGCCCGCCTCCCCGCGCGCGGCCGTGCAGGCGTACCTGCGCCTCGCCGAGGCCAATGACTGGACCGGCGCCGCGGATTTCCTGGCGGTTCCGGCGTCGGAGCGCGAGCGGGCCCCCGCGCTCGCCAAGCGCCTCAAATCCGTCATCGATCAGCGCCTCGCGCTCGATGTGCGCACCCTCTCGCCGCTCGCGGCGGGTGATACCACCGACGGCGATCTTACCGGCGACCGTCTCGGCGTGATCCTCAGCCCCAATGGCCGCGAGGATGTCCTGCGCCTCGTGCGCATCGGGGCAGATCCCTCGCGCTGGGTGCTCGCCAGCACCAGTGTGGGCAACATCGACGCCTGGTACGAATCGCTTGGCGCGCCGTGGCTGCGCGATCGGCTCCCGCGCTCGCTGCAGCGCGAAGGGCCGCTCAACGTGTATTACTGGCAGTGGCTCGGGCTGGCCATCATCATCCCCACGCTGGTGTTGCTCGCGTGGCTGCTGGGGGCGGTGCTGCGCAACGTGCTCGGGCGCCTCGCGGCCCGCACGGTCACCGATTGGGATGATCTGCTGCTCGAGAATCTGCGCGGGCCCTTCCGGTTGTGGGCCGCGGCGCTGGTCGCCGAGCCGCTCCTCTCGCTCTTGCAGCTCAATCCGCGCGTCGCCGCCTTTGTGTCGGCGTCCACGCGCGGCCTGCTGCTCATCGCGCTCTTCTGGGCCCTGCTCCGGATCATCCGGCTCGCGCAGCTGCGCATCGAACGCGCGGCCGATGCGAGCGGGCAGGGGGCGCAGGCCCGCACGCTGGTGCCGCTGTTCGGCAACATCCTGCGCGTGACGGTCGCCGTCATCGCGCTGCTCGTGGCGCTCGCGCAGTTCGGGTATCCCGTGGGTACGCTACTCGCCGGTCTCGGGATCGGCGGTATCGCCGTGGCCCTCGCCGCGCAGAAGACCGTCGAGCACCTCTTTGGCAGCGTAAGCCTCGCCGCCGACCACGCCTTCCGCGTGGGGGACTGGGTGCGCGCCGGCACCACCGAAGGCGAAGTGCAACGCATCGGGTTGCGCAGCACGAGCATTCGGACGATCGATCGCACCGTCGTGCGCGTCCCGAATGGGCGACTCGCCGACGAACGCATCGAGACGTTTGGTGAACGCGACCGCATTCTGTTCCGTACCGATCTCGACGTGCCCTACGATACGACGCCGGAGCAGCTCGCGCAGATTCGCGATGACATTGAAGCGGCGCTGCGCGCTCAGCCGCTCATCTGGCCGGACACCGTGCGCGTGCACATCGTGGCGTTCACCGATTCGGCCGTGCGCTTCAATATCGTGAGCTGGTTCCGCACCACCGAATGGAACCAGTTCCTCCGCATCCGCCATGACCTGTTTCTGGAGTTCATGCGGATTGTCCGCGGGCGCGGTACCACCTTCGCCTTCCCATCGCGCGTGGTCTACCACGTGACCGGCAAGGATGGCGATGGTCGCGTGCCCAGCGTCTCGCCGGTGGACGGCTAGCGGTGAGCGTTCTCAGTTCGCTGCTCCCGGCGCTGCTGCAGATCGATACCGAGCTGCGCGCGCCCAGTCTCATCAATCCCGACCTCTCGGCCACGCTGCTGCAGGGAGCGGTGACGAGCGGCGTGGCAGCGTTGTGTGCGCACTTGTGGGTGCGCTACCGACGCCCGTGGTTCGGGCTGTTCGCCGTGGCGTGGAGTGTGTACGTCGCGCGGTTGTTCTGCATTCTGTCGTTCCTGCTGTCGGGGCAGCGCGTGTGGCTGTACTGGCATCAGGTCACGACCGGCTGGACGGCACTGGCGTTGCTATGGGCGGCGCTGGTCTTTCTGCGCCAGCCGCGCCCGCGCGCGATCTACCTGGCGGTGGCGCTCTTCCCGCCACTCTGGTCGTATCTCGCGATCTATGTGCTGCAGCAGTTCATCTGGGCCGCGCTGCCGGCCGTGCTCTTCTTGAGCGCGGCCACGATCTGGACCGGGTGGGTCTTCTGGCGGCACCATCGTCTCGTCGGCTCGAGTGGCGCCAAGCTGCTCGCGTTTTCCTTTGGGCTCTGGGGACTGCACCACCTCGACTACCCCTTCCTGCGCGCGCAGGGCGCGTGGACGCCCTGGGGCTACTATCTCGATATCGCCTTCGAGCTGCTCGTCGCGGCGGGGTTGATGCTCCTCGTGCTCGACGACCTCGGGCGCGGCGTGCGCGCGCTCTCGGCGCTCTCCGGTGACTTGCAGCGGCGTGAGCGCGGCGCCGATCCGCTCGATGTGCTGCTGACGCGTCCGCTTGGTCTGCCGGGCGTGAATGGCACGGCCATGTATCTGTACGACGTGCCCGCTGGCACCGCCGAACCGGATGACGAAGCCGGCGATGCGCTCGAGCGCGTGCTCCAGGCGGGGCGTGCCGCGCGGGCGGCGGCCGAGCCGATCGATCTCGGTGCGCCCGGGCACTTCGTGCGCGGCGCGGGCGTGGCGGCGTCGTGGGTGGGTGAAGAACCCACGCCGGCGGTGCTCGCCGCGTTGCGACGGGTGCGACAGACACGGCAGCCGCAGGTCGTGGCCGCCAGTGGCCGCCAGCCATTCATCGCGGCGCTCCCGGTGGGGTCGGGCACGCACCTCGTGGGTGCCCTCGTGATGGCCGGTGAGGTGCGCAATCCGTTCACCGCGCTCGACGATGACTTCCTCATGGCGCTCGGTCAGCAGGTGGGCGCCGCGCTCGAGCAGTGGGCGCTTGATCGACAGCTCGCCGACCGCACGCGCGACCTCGAGCAGCTCTCGGTGCGCATGGTGCGGCATCACGAGGAAGAGCGTCGCCGTCTGTCGCGCGAATTGCACGACGAAACGGCCCAGGTGTTTTCGGCGGTGAAGATGCAGATCGGGGCACTGCGCGCACAGCTGGTGGAGGGCGCCGGTCCGCGCATCGATCGCCTGCTGACGCTCGTGGACACCGGCATCGCCAGCATCCGGCAGGTCACGAGTGCGTTGCGCCCCACGCTGCTCGATGATCTGGGGCTGCGCCCAGCGCTGCACTCGCTGGTCACCGATTTTGCTGAACGCAGCGGCCTGCAGACCGCCTTCGATTGCCCGGCCACCTTGCCAGCGCTCAGCAGCGATGCCGAGCTGGCCATCTTCCGCGCCCTGCAGGAGGCGCTGTCGAACGTGGCCCGTCATGCCGACGCGAAGGCGGTGCAGGTCTGGGTGCAGGTCCAGGCGGAGCAGCTCGTGCTCCTCGTGCGCGATGACGGCAAGGGCTTCGCCGCCCTCCGGAACGGTCGCGTGGTGGGCGCCGAACATCGGATGGGGGTCGCCGGCATGCGCGAGCGCCTCCTTGCGGTGGGGGGCGATATTCAATTGTCCAATCGCACTCCGGGTGCCGAAGTGCGGATTTCCGTCCCCATCCCAGTGAGCGTCCCGGCATGACCAGCGCCGAGGGCCCAGCCCGCATTCGTGTCCTGATCGCCGACGACCACGCCCTCGTGCGCGAGGGGCTGCGGTACGTCCTCGATGCCGATCCGAACATCGAGGTGGTGGCGGAAGCATCGAACGGACGGGCCGCCGTGGACCTCGCGGTGCAGCATCGCCCCGATGTCATCGTGCTCGACATCACCATGCCCGAGGAGACGGGGCTCAAGGCGGCCGAGCGGCTCCGGGAGCTGCTCCCCACCGCCAAGATCCTGCTGTTGTCGATGCATGATCAGGGCGAGTACGTGCGCGAAGGGATGCGCATCGGGACGAACGGCTACCTGCTCAAGGACTCGGCGGGTGAGGAGCTGCGCGCCGCCATCCGGGCGGTGCAGGCGGGGGGCACCTTCTTCTCGCCGGCGGTGGTACGCAAGCTCACCTCGGTCGAGCCGGCGGCCGAGGCCGAACCCACGGCCCAGCAGCTCGAGCTGCTGACGCCTCGCGAGCGCGATGTGCTGGCCGGCGTGGCCCGAGGGCTCACGAACAAGGCCATCGCCGCCGAGCTTGGGATCAGCCGCCGGACGGTGGAGGCGCACCGCGAAAGCCTCATGCGAAAGCTGTCGATCCACTCGGTGGCCGGGCTGACGCGTTTCGCGCTCGAGACGGGCGTCGTCGCCGACGCCTAGCCGATTGGCCTGGCCACTGTGCGGTTCGTCACGCGCTGGTGCGCAGAACCCGTGACCGGCGCGTGTTACCGCTCGTCCGCGGGGTGTAGCGGTTGATCCGCACTGTCGGGTCCTCTTTCCGGTCGCGCTTCCCGCATGATCCTGCCCACCCCGCACTTCGGCGACTTCTCGTCCGACGCCTCCACGGTCGGTGATCCGACCGGTGGCGCGCGCCTGCGGTTGTTGGCGTCGCGTCTCGAACGGGCGCCGGCAGGGGTCTCCCGGGTCGTGGTTGAGTTCGCGCACGTGCGCAGCGACGACGTGGTCGTCGGGCGGCAGGAAGGCACGGCGTGCCCCGGCGGTGATCTGCGCCTGGCGGCGCTGGCGACGTTTGAAGCGCTCACCCGGGCCGCCGACGGCGCGATCGCCTTCGACCTGATCGGCGTGAAGCCGGTGCGCGCCTTCGATACGACGGTCATGATGGTGGCCGCGGTGGTCCGTCAGGACGGCACCGCGACGCGCGTGGTGGGCGCCGCCATTGCCGACGGCAGCGAGATCGAGGCGACCGTTCGCGCGTCGCTGCACGCGGTGAATCGGCTGGTGTCGCCGCTCCTGGGCCCGCTCCCAGTTCGCGACTGAGCACGCGCGGTGCACCGGCGGTGCGCACACCCTGATGCACCCGACGTGATGTACACTGCACTTCGGGTCGCGCGCGCCGCACGGCATCGGTAGGTTGTCCCCGTGCGCTTCACCCTGCCTCCCGTGCGCGTGCCTCGCGCTTCGCTGCTGACGGCGGTCGTCGCGATCGTATCGGCCTGCCGCTCGCACCCCACGCCGGTCGCGGCGCCAGCCCCAACACCGGCGTCGTCGGCGCCGGCCCCGACGAAGCCAGTCACCACGCCTGCATCGGCGCCGCGTCAGGATCCAGCGACGCGCGACGAGGTGGTCAAGACGGCGGTGTCCGTCTTTGGCGATTCCGCCGTGGTGGCGGTCGCCGATTCCATGAACCCCGAGGAGCCGGTCTGGGACCTCGATGTGCGCTCCTACGAGACGCATGATCGGGTGGAGTACTACGTCGACCTGTTCACCAACCGGGCGCGCGAACGCTTCGTACAGCGCCTGTCGCGTGGGACGCGGTACGAGCCCATGATCCGCGCCAAGCTGCGCGCGAGCGGGATGCCGGAGGACCTCACCTATCTGGCGCTCATTGAAAGCGGCTACGATCCGCACGCCTACTCCCGCGCCGCGGCGGTCGGGATGTGGCAGTTCATGAGCAGCACCGCGCGCGACGTCGGGCTCCGGGTGGACTGGTGGATGGACGAGCGCCGCGATCCGGCTCGCGCCACCGACGGCGCCATCCGTTTCATCGGGTTCCTGCAGAAGCAGTTCGGTTCGTACTACCTCGCCGCGGCGGCATACAACGGCGGCCCGGGGCGGGTCTCCCGCGGGCTGACCCGCTTCGCCGACGAGCTGGAGGGGAAGGAGGGAGAGGACCGGTTCTTCGCCCTGGCCGAGCAGGACTATCTGCGTGCCGAAACCAAGAACTACGTCCCGCAGCTCATCGCGGCCGCCCTCGTGGCCAAGATGCCGGGCAAGTACGGGATCCAGCTCGATTCCTTGCCGCTATATGCCTACGACTCGGTCGAGGTCGCGCCGGGGACGTCGCTTCAGGCGCTGGCGGCGGCATCCGGGCTGGCGGGGAGCGATCTCAAGGAGCTCAACCCGGCGATCCTGCGCGGGGTGACGCCCCCCGAGGGCCGCGTCTGGCTGCGGGTGCCCACCGGTCACGCCGAGGCGGTACAGACGGCGATGACCGCCGCCGACGCGCGAAGCCTGCGCGGCTGGGAGACCGTCGAAGTGGCCGGCAGCACGACTACCGCCGCGGGCTTCGCGGAGCGTCATGGCGTCACGCTCAAGCAACTCCGGTGGTACAACCCCGCGCTCAAGACCACGAAGAAGGGGCGGCTGGTCGCCGGCCAGACGGTGCGGGTGCCTAATCGCGAGTCGATCGCGCTGGCCCGTGAACTCCCCGATCCGTCGATCGAGCGATATGGTCCGAATGGCGGCGCATCGCTCTCGGCGCGCGGGGTGCACGTGGTACGCCGGGGCGAGAGTCTGGGGAGCATTGCCCGAAAGTATGGGCTGACGGAGGCGCGGCTCCGGTCGCTCAATGGCCTCAAGGGGAGCCGTGTGCTGGCCGGTCAGACGCTGGTAATTCGCAGCGGCAAGCGGCCCGCCAGCAAGGTCACAATGAACACGAAGTCAGCTAAGGCAAGTGCTTCCAAGAAAAAGAGTTCGAAGTCTGGCGCGAAGTCATCATCGAGGTCGGCGACGTCCAAGTCTAAAGCCAATTCGACGTCCAAATCCAAGGCGACCTCGAAGAAAGCGCCGACCAAGAAAAAGCGGTGAGCCACTGGCTCACCGCTTTTGTTTACAGCGCAGAATTGTGATTGGCGCTCAGTCCAGCGTGCCCCGGCCGCGATAGCCGCGGAGCATCAGGCTTTCGTACCCGTTGGCCGGGCTGACCCCCATGCTGAGGGCGCTCTGCACCGCGGCGGGGCCGCGGTTGTAGACCAGCAGGGCGAGCTTGAGGTCGCCCTTGTACTCCCGGATCAGCGTCCGCAGGTACTTGAAGCCGATCCGCAGGTTCACATCCGGGTCCATCAGCTGCTCGCGGGTCACGCCGGGCTCGAACTCGCGGGCGGTGCCGAGCATGAGCTGGGTGAGCCCCACGGCGCCCACCGGGCTCTGGGCACGCGGGTTGAAGACACTCTCGACCCGGACGAGGCGGAAGCCCAGCTCCGGTTCGATGCCGGCGGTGACCGACGCATCGTAGATGCGGCGGGCCAGGTCGGCCTTGATGCGATACTGCGTGCTGAACGTATAGATGCGGTGCCAGCGGGAGAGCGACTCACGATGGACCGTGTCGTGTGACTCGCTGAAGCCGATGGCGGCGATGCCGTTCGGGGCCACGGTCTTGCGGCGGAGCACTTCCCCGGCCGGCTTCCAGATCGGCTGCACGGCCAGCGGCGTGGCGGACTGGCGGGCCAGGGGGCGACCGAGCCAGCGGCTTGGCGCCGTGGTGGTCGTGGTGTCGCTCATGATCCCCGTCGTGGCGACCCGGTCGGGGCGCACCAGCGACGCGGCGGCAAAAACAATCGCGGCGGTTACCGCGACCCGCGACAGCCGACGGCGCGCATGGCGGCGATGCATCCGCTTCCGGCGAGCCACCGCATCGCGGCTGGGTACTCTATCACTTCGATCGCTTGGGTCGTACATGGGCCCTCGCTTACTGCAGGTCAGTCAAGGACTCCGGGTGAAATCCCCCGTCGTGCCGCCGCGCTTTTCGCGCAGCACGATGCCGGAAATCTCCATCGTCCGATCGACCGCTTTGGCCATGTCATAAATCGTCAGCAACGACACAGACGCCGCGGTCAACGCTTCCATCTCCACCCCGGTTTGGGCGGTGGTTCTGGCGAATGCCTCTACCCGACAACCAGGTAGCGACTCATCGAGACTAACCGTGACCTCGACCCCGGACAACGGGAGCGGGTGGCACAGCGGAACGAGCTCAGCCGTTTTCTTGGCTGCCTGAATTCCGGCCAGTCTGGCGACTGGAATGACATCGCCTTTCTTCAAACTGTTGTCCCGTATGGCGTTGAATGTTTCCATCTTCATGGAAATATTCCCCGTCGCGACTGCCGATCGTACGGAAATCGGCTTCTCGCTGACGTCGACCATGCGGAAAATTCCCTGGCCATCGATGTGAGAAAAGTCACGCGCGACTCCCGATTCGGGCTCGGGAGTCGAGGCAAGCGGCTCGGTCATGTCCGTCAGGGATGCAGGGTGCGATGCAGCGTCGTGAGCAGATGGGCGCTGAGGAGTTGCGGGCTCACGTTGCCTTGCGCCTTGGCTTTGGCGGTCTCGATATGAATGAGCGCCGCCGCGGTGCGACGCGCATCCGCCTCACGACCCGCATGCACCAACTGCGTGGTGCGCGCGTGCAGCAGATGCGTGAGGGCATCAAGTGTATCGCTGAAGGAGCCGCGCGCGCCGGCCACGCCCTGTCGGGCCGCCGCCTTCACGCGCTCCACGGTGCCATCGGGGGTCGACGGGGCGAGGGCGGCTTCGAGCAGTTTGCGCGCCGCGGCAAACGCGGCGGACATCGACTCGCCGGCAAACAGCTCGCCCGGGGCGCCGTTCGCGCGGGCCAGGGCTTCCTCGGCGGGGACGCGCGCGAGCTTCCGCGCCACCACCGCATCGGCGAGGAATGCCTCCATATCCGCCCGCCCCAGCGGCGGCACCCGCACCGACACCACCCGCGACTTGATCGTCGGGAGCAGGGCGCCCGGTTCGCTCGTGGTCAGGATCAGCGTCGTCCCCGGAGGTGGCTCCTCGAGCAGCTTGAGAAAGGCATTGGCCGCCTGATCGGCGCCTTCCTGGCTCACCATCCGCTCGGCGTCGCCAACCACGAATACCGCCCGCTTGGCCATCGCCGGCCGGAGCGACGCGAGGTGCACCAGCGCCCGCACGGTCGCGACGTAGAGCCCCTCGGTCCCGGGGGGCGGCGCCCACAGCCCCTCCGCTTCCATGCGTTCGGTGATGGCTTCGCCAAGATCGCCCTTCACCTCGTCAGCGCTGGCGTCACCGTCCTTGAGCCGCGGGCGCGGAAAGAACCAGTGCAGGTCGGGATGCATCCCGCGTTCGGCGTACCGGCAGTGCTGGCAGGCCCCGCACGGTTCGGGCAGGTGTTCGGCGACCGCGCGCTCACAGAGGAGATACTGCCCGAGCCACAGCGCAAACCGTTGCTTGCCCACGCCACGCCGCCCCTGAAAGAGCAGACTCGCCGGCAGGCGCCCGTCGGCTGCCGCCGAGGTCAGCCGCGCGCGCAGAGCGTGATGTCCATAGAGAGGGCGATGCGCCATGCGGGGAATGTAAAGCGTCGGGCAGTATCTTAGGCGGCATGCGCCTCCTCCTCGTGCTCCTCCTCCTCTCGCCGCTGGCCCTTCCGGCCGCGTTGCCGGCTCAGGTCCGCGCCCGTACCCTCGGCCTCGCCCCTGGGATCTTCGTGCCCGGCCCCAAGAACGCCATTACGGATGTCGCCGGGGTGCGCGTCGGGCACGCGACCGTCTCGATGGGTGACTCCATCCGCACCGGGGTCACCGCGATCATTCCTCATGGCGGGGACCTCTTCCGCGACCGTGTCCCGGCGGCGCTCCACGTGGGCAACGGGTTCGGCAAGCTGCTGGGCGTCACGCAGCTCCGCGAACTGGGGGAAATCGAAACCCCCATTCTGCTCACGTGCACGCTGTGCATCTGGCAGGCGGGCGATGCGCTCGCGCAGTGGATGCTCGCCCGGCCGGAGAACGCCCAGGTCCGTTCGATCAACCCGGTGGTTGGCGAGACCAACGATGGCGGGCTGAACGCCACGCGGGCCCGGCCCGGCATCGCCGCTGCGGTGCAGCAGGCGCTCGCCGCCGCGGACACGGGCGCGGTGGCTGAGGGGAGTGTCGGGGCCGCGCATGGCACCATCATGTTTGGCTGGAAGGGCGGCATCGGGACGAGCTCCCGCCGCCTGCCGGCGTCGCTCGGTGGCTACACCGTGGGCGTCCTGGTGCAGGGCAACTATGGCGGCGTCCTGCAGATGGCCGGCGTGCCCATTGGCCAGCTGCTGGGGCGCTACAGCTTCCAGCGCGACGTGGAGCCGGCCACCGGTGCCCGTCGCCCGCCCGGTGATCCCAACGCCGAACGCGGCGACGGCTCGTGCATGATCGTCATCGCCACCGACGCGCCGCTCCTCTCGCGCAACCTCGAACGCGTGGCGGCGCGCGCGGTGATGGGGCTCGCGCGCACCGGCTCCAGCGCCTCGAATGGGTCCGGCGACTACGTGCTCGCCTTCAGCACCAACGCCCGCGTGCGCCGGAATCCCGACGCCACGCTCAATACGAACGACGAGCTGGGCAACGAGGCGATGTCGGCGCTCTTTCAGGCGGTGACCGAAGCCACCGAGGAGTCACTCTACAACGCCCTGCTCATGGCCACGCCGGTCAGCACGCGCACACAGCGGGTCGCGCCGCTGCCGGTGGACTCGGTGCGGCTGCTGCTCCGGGCGCGCGGAATCGGGACGGGGCGCTAGACGGCCGTCAACGCGCCAACACGTCCGACAACACCGCTCCCGCGGTCGCGAGTCCACCCGCGCCCGGCCCCTGAAACACAATCGAGCCGGCCGACGCACTCTCGATCACAATGCGGTTGAAGGGCCCCTTCACCTGCGCCCACGCGTCGTCACCGGCGACCCGCGTGGGTTCGATGCGCGCGACGAGTTGCCCATCGATCAGCGTGCACGACGCGAGCAGTTTGACCTGATCCCCGTCGCGCGCCACGCTCGTCGCCCAGCGAGCCACCTCGGCATCGAGCCCGCGGCGATACACGAAGAGCGAGGCCGGCTCCACCCCGAACGCCAGCCACGCCAGAATGCGCAGCTTGTCTTCAGCATCCTGTCCGCTCAGATCACGCGTCGGATCGGCCTCGGCGTAGCCCAGCCGCTGCGCGGTGGCGACGGCATCGGCGAATGACGCGCCGGCGGTGATCTGTTCGAGGACGAAGTTGCTCGTGCCGTTGAGAATGCCACTGACCTTGGTGATGCCAACGCCAGCCGCACCGTTGCGGACACACCGCACGATCGGAATGGCGCCGCATACCGCGCCCTCAAAGTCGAGCCGCGTCTGGTGCGCCGCCGCCAGCGCGACGAGTTCGGCGCCGCGCTCGCCGAGCAGTGCCTTGTTGGCGGTCACCACGCGAATGCCACGACGGAGCGCGGTTTCCACGAGTCCGGCGGCCGTGGTCGTGCCACCGATCACTTCCACGAGCAGGTCCACATCGTCACCGAGCAGCGCGTCGGGGTCGGTGATGCATGCGGTCGCCGAGGTGAGGTGGCTCTCGACGGCGGCGCGCAGGGCAGGGCGCTCGCGCGCGGGATCGCGCACGAGCACGCGTTGCACCTGCACGTCCACGTCCGAACCTTCGCGCTCGCGCAGGAGGTCCAGCAGCGCACCGCCCACGTGGCCGCAGCCGGCAAGGGCAATGCGCAGCGTCTTGCGAGGCGTGATGACGGCATTGCGCGCGGGGGTCGCAGTCGCATTCGCATGTGCGGTTGCGTTCGCGAGCGCCACGGCGGGGCGTTGACGCCGGACCGGACGCGCTTCGGCGGCTGCGACGGCCGACGCGAGAATGCGGGCCACCCGTTCCGTCTCCAGCAGAAACGCGTCATGGCCGTGGATGCTCGGCAGGTCCGCGTAAGCCGCGTTCGCCGCATTCGTCCACTCGCGCACCGACTCGGCGGGGTAGAGCAGGTCGCCCGGAATTCCCACACCCGTGAGGCGATCGCGTACGGGGGCGAGCGCCGCCGAGATGCCACCGCGCCCACGGCCGATGTCGTGTGTATCCATGGCATCGATGAGGGCGCCATAGCTCGTGGCATCGAAACGCGCGACGAGCTTTTCGCCATGGATGTCCAGCCACTCGTTCACGCGAAAGCCACCGGCATCGCCCTTGGTGCGCCCGAAGCGGCGTTCGAGGCCCTCGGGCGTGCGATAGCTCAGCATGCCGACCATGCGCGCCAGCGCGAGGCCTTCGTGCGCGCCGCCCAGCGCCAGGGCGCGGCGCATGATGGCGTTCCACGCGAGCCCCTGCGCGGTCTGCGCAGCGGGCGCCGCGAGGGCCACGGCGCCCCGCACGCGGTCGGGGAAACTGGCGGCGAACTCCAGCGTGACCATCCCACCCAGGGAACCGCCACAGATCAGCAGCGGCGTGTCGATGTCCAGCGCGTCGAGCAGCTGGGCGAGGACCGCCGCCTGATCGCGCGTGCTGAATGGCGGCAGCGCATCCGGATCGTGGTTGCTGGGGCCGGTGGTGCCATCGCAGCCGCCCAGAAGATTCGGGCACAGGATGGCGTGCTTCGTGGGGTCGATGGCGGCGCCTTCGCCAATCACGCCCTTCCACCACTCGCTCGCGCGAGTCGTGCCGGTGAGGGCGTGCACCACCAGCACCACGTTGTCGCGCGCCGCATTGAGCGTGCCTTCGAGGCGATAGTGTACCGAGATCTGCTCGAGGCGCTCCCCGCTTTCGAGGGTGATACCGCGCAGCGTGGTGACCGCATCGTGGACGGGCCACGCCGGCGTGGAGACGCGCGCCGAGGCCGCGACCGGCGGACGCACGGCAGCGCGCGTGGCGCGCGGAGAGAGCAGGGAGGGCGGAACGGTGCTCATGCGGCGCTCGTCGTACGCTGCGGACCGGCAGCGGTGGTGCGGGTGGAATCGGTGGCGACCGCGGCGGCCAGCGCACGTGACAGGTCGGCAATCAGATCATCGGCGTCTTCGAGGCCCACCGACAGGCGTACCAGGTCGGGGGTGACACCGGCTGCCGTCCGTTCGCTTTCGGTGAGCTGCTCGTGCGTCGTGGTCCACGGGTGAATCACGAGGCTCTTGGCGTCGCCCACGTTGGCGAGGAGCGAGAACAGCTTCGTTTCCTTGATGAAGCGCCGCGCCGCCGCTTCACCGCCACGCACGCCAAAGGTGAGCACGCCGCCAAAGCCGCCGGTGAGATATCGGGTCGCATTGCCATGCGTGGCGTGCGTGGACAACCCGGGATACTTCACCCACGACACCGCCGGATGCGCCGCGAGGAACTCGGCGACGCGCAGCGTGTTCGCGCTGTGCTGGCGAATCCGGAGCGGCAGCGTCTCGAGCCCCTGCAGGAACAGGAAGCTGTTGAACGGCGAGAGCGCGGCGCCGATATCGCGCAGCAGGAGCACGCGCAGCCGCACCGCGAAGGCGATGTTGGCGCCGCCCACGTTGCCGAACGCCTCGCTGAACCGGAGGCCATGATACGCCGGCTCCGGGTCCGCGTAGAACTTGCGAAAGCGCGCCGTGGCGCCCCAGTCGAAGCGCCCGGCGTCGACGATGACGCCGCCGATGCTCGTCCCGTGGCCGCCGATCCACTTGGTTGCGCTGTGAAGCACGATGTCCGCGCCATGCTGAATGGGCTTGGAGAGCAGCGGCGCGAACGTGTTGTCCACCACGAGCGGCAGACTGAACTCATGCGCGAGGCGAGCCAGTGCTTCGAGGTCCGGCACGTCGAGCGCCGGATTGCCCACCGTCTCCACGTACACCGCGCGCGTGTTCTCGTCGATCGCGGCCGCCACGGCTTTGAGATCGTGCACGTCCACGAAGCGTGTGCGGATCCCGAGGCGGGGCAGGGTGTGCGTGAAGAGCGCCACCGTACCGCCATAGAGCGACTGCGACGCCACGATGTTCTGCCCCGCTTCGGCGAGGTTCAGAATGGCGAGCGTCTGCGCCGCCTGACCGCTGGCAACGGCCACCGCGGCCACCCCGCCTTCGAGTGCGGCGATGCGCTTCTCGAAGACGTCGGTCGTGGGGTTGTTGATGCGGGTGTAAATGTTGCCGAACGCCTTGAGACCGAAGAGATCGGCGGCGTGTTCGGGGCTGTCGAACACGAACGAGCTGGTGGCGTAGATCGGCACGGCGCGCGCGCCGGTGGCGCTATCGGCGGCCTCCTGGCCCACATGCAGGGCCAGCGTGTCATCCGCGAGCGGACGGTCGAACGACAGCGAATTCGCGTGCGTGGGGGTAGCAGACATCGGGCACTCTCCAAAGGAGCAGGTGAGTGCCGCCCTTCAACAACGAAGCGCCCAGCGACAAGGCCGCCGGGCGCTCGCGGTTTAGCTCTTTGTTTAACGTGGCGGCAATCGGCGGCAAATCACCACGGACCCGTCAGGGGGTCGATCTTCAGTTGTGCACAGCGGCTTCCCCCATCACGCCGACGCGGGGGCCGGAAACGCCAACGGCCCGCGTCGATTGTGTCGTCGCGGGCCGTCGGACCACGACTTAGACGGATGTTCAACGCCGTTGGCGTTGAGCACGCGGCCCGTCAAATCGGGGGAAATCGCCGCGCACACTTGAGTATCGGCAGACCCGGTGGGAAAAACAAGTAGGGGTTCGCCGGACAACGACCGCGCGGCGTCGGCGCGCTTACTGCCGCAGCCAGGCGATATAGGGGCAGGTCATGCCACTGCCCCCGTTTCCACGCGGCGTCATACCGTTGAGCGACGTGCGCGTGTTGCGCGCCGGGCGGGCGATGTTCGCCTCCAGAAACTCGATGTCATCGATCGGAATGCTCCAGAGCGGCGCCCAGGCCGGACCGCCGTTGATCTTCACACAGACGTCCGGATCGAGCGGTTGAGCCGTCAGCTGCGCGAGAATGCGCACCGGATCGTCGATGCCCAGGCGGCGAAGATCGTCGCGCGTGAACACCTTGTTGTACACGGCGCTGGCCACGAGCAGGCGCTCATGGAGGTTGCCAAGATTCCACTGACGCATGATCTCGATCGCGTCCATGCGGCGCATCTCCGGGAGCAGCGCGGTGATCTTGCGACCCGCGTCGGGCGCGATGCTGACGCCCACGGCCTGTCCGCGGAATCCCTTCGCCTCGATGCGCACCATGTAGCTGCCGGGCTTCAGCGGCAAGCGAAACTGCCCGAGCGAATCGGTGAACGCCACCAATCCGGTGCCCAGCACTTGCACCTTGGCGCCGAGAATGGCGCGATACGTGGTGTCTCCCACGATGCCGGACAGGCCGAGCTCGCTGGCCACGCTGGTCATCGCCGGAAGGACCACGGCGAACTGCAGCAATTCGAGGCGTGTCGAAGACGTGGAATCGGCGCGCACGAAGAGATCGATACCAACGGAGACGTAGCCGATCGCGCGGGCCGTGATGCGGACGGCGCCCGTCTTGACGCTATCGAGGAGGAACGTGCCGTCGTCGCGGGTCCGCACCTGACGACGTTCGCCGAGCAGGAGGACCGTCGCGTTCGCCATGGGGTTGCCGGTGGTGTCCACGACGACGCCGGCGATGCGACCGAATCCCGCCGGTGTCCGCTGGGCGAACATCGGCGCAGCCCACAGCGCGATCGCGAGCGCGAGCATCGAGCGCAACCCGGCGACGACACGTCGTGTCGTTGCGCGCGCCGCTTCGTCACATCGGCAGCGGAATCCCCGCCACCACGCGGTACGTGTCCCGGGCAATCAGCAATTCCTCGTCGGTGGGCACCACCCACGCCTCGAGCCGCGAGCCCGTCGTGGAGAAGCGCCCCTCCTTGCCACCGACCAACGCGGCATTGGCGCCAACATCCAGCTCAAGCCCGGCCCACGCAAGCCCGTCGCAGATCCGCGCCCGGATCTCCGCCGAGTTCTCGCCCACGCCGCCGGCAAAGACCACCGCATCGGCGCCGCCCATCGCGGCCAGGTACGCCCCGATGTATTTCCGCGCGCGGTAGCAGAAGATCTCGATCGCGAGGCGGGCGCGCCGATCGTCGTGCTCGTGCGCTTCCGCCAGCAGGTCGCGCATGTCGTTGGTGAGCCCGGAGAGCCCAAGCAGCCCCGACTGGTTGTTGAGCAGGGCTTCCACCTGCGGCAGGCTCAGCCCTTCCTTGGCGGCGATATAGTCGAGGAGCGCGGCGTCGATATCGCCGGCGCGCGTGCCCATCACCAGCCCTTCGAGTGGCGTGAAGCCCATGCTGGTGTCGATCGACTCGCCCCCCTTGATCGCACACGCCGAACAACCGTTGCCGAGGTGCAGCGTGACGATGTTCACCGCCTCACGCGAGCGGCCGGTGAGCTTGCGGAAGCGATAGGCAATCGAGCGATGCGACGTGCCGTGGAAGCCGTACCGGCGCACCTGATGCCGGCGGTAGAGCGGGTAGGGAATGGCGTAGAGAAACGCGTGCTCGGGGAGCGTGTGATGGAACGCCGTGTCGAACACCGCGACCTGCGGCACGCCCGTGCCAAGCGCCGCCCGCACCGCCTCGATGCCGCGCAGGTTGTGCGGGTTGTGCAGCGGCGCGAGTTCGATGGTGTCTTCGATGCCGTGCATCACGGCGTCGTCGATCAGCACGCTCGACCGAAAGCGCTCGGCGCCGTGCACCACGCGATGTCCCACGGCGTGCAGGTCGCCGCGGCTGGTGAGACCCGTCCCCGCCTCCGGCGAGGTGACAAAGCCCACGAGCCAATCCACCGCCGTCCGCAGGTCACGCAACGTCGCCGTGCGTTTGCGCACCGTGCCGTCGGCGTTGCGCAGCGTGATGACCGACTCCCCGCCAATCCGCTCGATCTGCCCGCGCACGAGCTTTTCGTCGCAGTCCTGCGCGATGCGGTCGCTGTCGGTGACCACGACCTGAAACTTGAGCGTCGCCGAACCGGCGTTGAGGACGAGGATGTTCACAGGATCGCGGGTGGCGTCAGAAGGGCTTGTAGAGCGCCATGTAGACGGCCACGCCGGCCAGGAGCGGCAGCCCCACAAACAACGGACGCGCGAGTGCGGGCCGCCGGTACGGGAGCAGCACCACTCCGCTCAGGATCACCCAGATGATGAGCTTGGTCCAGAGCCAGCCGGGGAAGTTGCCGCCGTGCTGAAAGCCGATGCGCGCCAGCATGCCAAAGCCACCCACGAGAATGAGCAGGGCACCCACGCCATGCACGCTCGTCACGAGCTTGCGGGTGTCGCTGCTGGCCTTCGTGCCGCCGTTGGCGGCATGCACCGTCACGCCACCAATGGCGACGAACAGCATGGCAATGCCAATCAGATGGACCACTTCGTAGAAATCGCGTGGAAACATGCGGATTAACGGGTGAGACTGGCGAGCACGGGTTCGTGCACGTCAAAGCTGTTCACGGTACCGGGCGACAGGCGGCGATAGCTCTCCAGCACGCGGCCAAGGGCTTCCTGCGACGTTGCCCCAACGGCCGAGAGGTGGCCCATCTTGCGACCGGCGCGCGCCCCGGCCTTGCCATACAGATGCAGGCGCGAGCCCGGCACCTCGAGGGCCGCGGTGACCTGTGGCGCGCCATCCTGCACCCACACATCGCCCAGCACGTTCACAATGGCCGACGGGGCGTACACCTGCGCGTCACCCAGCGGCAGATCGCAGATCGCGCGCACCAGCTGCTCGAACTGGCTCGTGCCCACGCCCCGCTCGCTGTGGTGATACGTATTGTGCGGCCGCGGCGCGAGCTCGTTCACGAGCAGCTCACCGCTTGTCGTGACGAAGCACTCCACGGCCAGCAGTCCCACAATGCCAATGCGCTCGGCGATCCCGCGCGCCAGCGCCTGCGCCTTGGTCGTGAGGTCGTCGGAGATCACCGCCGGAATCACGGCCCACGTGAGGATGCCGTTCGTGTGGTGATTGCGACTCGGCGGATACACCACGACCTCGCCACCGGGGCGGCGCGCCACGAGGACCGAGATCTCGAAGGCGATGTCCACCATCTTCTCGACGAGGCACGTGCGCCCGCCCAGCGCCTCCCAGGCCTCGGCGGCCTGCTCCGGCTCACGCAGCCGCACCTGGCCGCGGCCGTCGTAGCCACCGTGCGTGCTCTTGGCGATGCACCGGCCGTGCGTGCGCACCGCGTCGGCCACATCGTCGGCGCTCTCAGCCGCCACGAACGCGCCCAACGGGAATCCTTCGCGCGCGAGCCACTGCTTCTGGCGGATGCGGTCCTGAATGACGTAGACGGCATCGCGCCCCGGTCGCAGCGGCACGCGGGCGGCCACCGCATCGAGCACGTCCGGATGGATCTGCTCGATCTCGAGCGTCACCACATCGCATTCGGAGGCCAGCGCAATGGCGGCCTCCACATCGCTGAACTTGGCGGTGATGGTGCGCGAGGCGACCGGTCGGCTCGCGCACTGCGCCTCCGGATCGAGTACCTGAATGTCGTAGCCCATCGAGCGCGCGGCGTAGGCCGTCATGCGCCCCAGCTGGCCACCGCCCAGAAAGCCAATCGTCGCGCCCGGTCCGATGAGGCCTGGCGTATGGGTGGTGCGTGGTGTCACGCCGTCACTCACGGCTGAATGGCGTTGGGCGCCGGCAGCGGGCGGGCGAGCGCTTCGGCGGCCTTCACGCGGCGGCGGTTGGTGAGGCGCTCGTGCAGCGCCGGATCGTGCGCCGCGAGCATCTGCGCCGCATAGAGCGCCGCATTGGAGGCGCCCGGCTTGCCCACCGCGAAGGTGGCGACCGGCACACCGGCCGGCATCTGCACGATGGAGAGCAGGGCATCGAGCCCGTTCAGCGCGGTGGCCACCACCGGCACACCGAGGATCGGCACCAGCGTCTTGGCGGCGAGCATGCCCGGCAGATGCGCCGCCCCGCCGGCGCCGGCGATGATGGCGCGGATGCCGCGGCCATGCGCCTGCTCGGCGTATTCAAAGAGCCAGTCCGGCGTGCGATGCGCCGAGACGACCCGCGCTTCGTACGGGATCTCGAGTTCGGCGAGGATTTCGCACGCCGGCGCCAGCGTGTCATAGTCGCTCGCACTGCCCATCACGACGCCAACGAGAGGCGTCGTGGCGGTGGCGAGTGCATCGGGGGCGTCGGGCACAGCAGCTCCGGATGAGGGTTCGGGGGCGTCTTCCCGGTGCGAAAACGCCCCCGCGCGTCCCCCAAGTTACCGGAGCCGGGACGCCCCTCCAACCCGCGGCCCGAGGAGGGCCTCGAGGAACGCGAGATCGGTGAACTGCCGCCCGCCCGTGATGGGCCCCATCCGCACCACGATCAGCTCCATCGAGGGGATCACGTAGAGGCGCTGCTTGCCCATCCCGGCGGCCATGAAGAGGTCCGCGGGCATCCACGCGGGCATTGGCGCGCCCGGCCCGGTGCCAATGCGGCTGCCCTCCTCGCCGCCACCGCCGCCGCCACGGCGGGCTGCCCGGGCGCGCCGTAACGCCCCGAGGCGGCCGCCGAGGCCACCCGCGCGGCCACCGGCGCGGCCTTTTCCACCGGCCCCGCCCATGCGGCCACCTCCGATTCCGCCGCCATCGGCCTGCTCAATGCCCATGGCCGGATTGCGTTGCAGCGCCGCCCCCACGAGCCACCAGCTCATGCCGTAGTTCGGATTGGCGCCCGATGGCTGATAGAGCTCGCGCACCAGTCCTGGCGGGAGGATACGGCGTCCGTTGTACTCGCCATCGCGCCGGACGAACTCGCCGAACACCGCCCAGTCGCGCGCCGTCGTGCTGGCGCCACCCGCCAGCTGCGGCTTGCCGTCGCCGCACTTGAGCACCCAGTCCACACGGATTCCGAGCGGCTTGAGAATGCGCCGCTCGAGGTAGTCCTCAAAGCGCTCACCGGTGACCTTCTCGATCACCGCGCCGCCCACGATGAACGGATACGGGCCATAGCGGAACTGTTCCCCCGGCGCGGCAAACGTGCCCGCGTTGATCGCATCAGTCCACGTCTTGCCCGGGCCGCCGCACCCTGTGCCGGGGTTGCCGCTCTGCATCCCGCTTTCGAGCGAGAGCACCTGCCGCACGGTGATGCGCTGCTTCGCCGGATCGTTCCGCCATTCGGGGAGATAGTCGCCGACCGGCCGATCCAGATTGAGCTTCCCATCAGCCACCGCCGCGAGCGCGGCGACGCCGACAAAGCTCTTGCTTCCACTGGCGAGCCCGGAGCGCTTCGACGCGCTCCCGCCGGCCATGTAGGTCTCGTACACAGTGCGCCCCCGATGCATCACGAGGACGGCCTGCCCATCGGTGGACGCCGCATAGTTCGCCGCCCGCGCAAACGCCGCCGAGTCCGGCACCTGCAGCAGCAGCGCAAAGAGAGTGGAAATGGCAATCATGCCCCAATAGACGAAACGGCGGGCCCCGCGTTAAGCGAGCCCGCCGTTCGTAGTTCCTCGTCGTCCAGCTTCCGCCGTTCAGCTTCCGCCGTTCAGGCTTCCGCCGTCCCCGCCATCAACCCCCCGGCGGCGGCTTCGGCCCCACCACCGGCAAATCCGCCCGCCCGCTCCACTCCTGGAACGACCCGTCAAACATCCGCGCGTCGTACCCCAGCAGAGTCGCCACGAACCACAGCACTGTGGCCTGCTGCCCGATGTGGCAGTACGTGATCACCGGCTTGTCGCCGGTCACGCCGGCATTCACGAACAGCGTCTTGAGTTCGGCCGCCGGCTTCACGAACCCGCCCGCACTCACCGTGTTGAGCGGGATGTTCACCGCATTCGGGATATGCCCCGGACGCGGATAGCCGCCCCCCTGACCGTTGTAGAAGTTGGCCAGTCGGGCATCCACCAGCGCCCGCGAGCCGTCCTTCGAGACGCGCTCGACCTCGGCGATGTACGCAATGAGATCGGCGCGGAGGCGCGGCGTGAACGTCGCGGCGGCCGCGGGCGCCGGCGCGGCGGTGCTCACGGCCCGCTTGTCGCTCTTCCAGCCCAGAAATCCGCCATCGAGCAGTGACGTGCGGTCACCGGCGCCCAGATAACTCAGCGTGAAGAACACGCGCGTGGCCGACTGGATGTTCGCATCGTGCGCGATCACCACGATGCGGGTCTTGTCGCCAATGCCGTTCTTCTCGGCCCACGCCTTGAGCTGCGCCTCGCCGGCCATCTGCAGCGAGAGGCCGCCTGGCGTGGTGGGCAGCGAGATCTCATCGAGCGCCACATGACGCGCGCCGGCCACGTGGCCGCTGTCGTACTGCGCCTTGGAACCGACATGCAGCGCGACGACAT
The DNA here is from genome assembly GCA_019752115.1 of Gemmatimonadaceae bacterium. Classification (NCBI taxonomy): domain Bacteria; kingdom Pseudomonadati; phylum Gemmatimonadota; class Gemmatimonadia; order Gemmatimonadales; family Gemmatimonadaceae; species Gemmatimonadaceae bacterium. Next base: position 76,027 of record JAIEMN010000023.1, on the reverse strand, counting down.
CCTTGTCGTTCAGGTGTTCGGCGAGCCACGCGCCGCTCACCAGCATGGGCGCGGCGTTGGCGGCGCGCGCGTTCGGGCGCGCACCGACCCGCGCCGCCGGCGTCGGCGCCGCACCAGTGCCGCTCGTACCGCCGGCACAGGCGCCGAGCAGGGCCAGCGACGCGCACACCATCGCGCGACGGGTCATGGGCATGGCGGCGCTCACGGCGTGATCACCGGACGCCCACGGGCATCGCGCACTTCCACCGGCGCGATCTTCGTGGCCTTGAGACCCGCTTCGATGCTCGCCCGGTCACCGGCAATGACGATCGTGAGGTGATCGGGATCGAGATACTTGTTCGCCACCCGCTGCACGTCCGCCGCGGTGACGTTGCCGATGCCACCGTTGAACGCCGTGAGCGTGCTGAGCGGCAGGCCGTACGGAATGAGCGAGGCAATCTGGTTGGCAATGTCGCCCGTGCTCTCGAACCGATCGGCGTACCCGAGCTGCAGGTACCGCTTGGTCTTGGCCAGCTCCGTCGCCGGCAGCGGCTTCCGAATGGCCTTGAGTTCGTTCATGAACTCGATCATCGCTGAGTCGGTCTTGGCCGAGACGACTTCGGAGCTCGCCACGAACGGGCCGGCTTCACGTCGCATGGTGAAGCGCGAGCTCGCCCCGTAGGTATAGCCCTTCTTTTCCCGCAACGTGTTGTTGAGGCGCGCCGTGAACGAGCCACCGAGCGCGGTGTTGAGCACGGTGAGCGGGAAGTAGTCGGGGGTGCTGCGCGCCACCCCGATCGCCCCCACGCGGAACGAGCTCTGCGCGGCCTTGGGCTTGTCCACGATGTAGATGGTCGTGGGCTTGGGAGCCATCTTGTTCGACGCATACACCGGGCGGGGCGGCAACGGCGCCTGCTGCCAGCTGCCGAAGGCGCGCGTTGCGAGCGCCTGTGCCTCCGCAAACGAGAGATCGCCCACAATCACCAGCGTGGCGTTGTTCGGGCGGTACCACGCCTTCCAGAAGGCCTTGGCATCGTCGAGCGCGACGGCCTGCGCCGACTCGGTCGTGCCGCGCGTGCTGCGGCCGTACGGATGCTGCTCGGTGTAGAGCAGGGCGGCGAAGGCGCGGTCGGCGAGCGCCGGACCGCGATCCTGCTCCTGCAGCAGCGAGGTGCGCCACTGGTCGCGGAGTCGCGTGAACTCCTTCTCCGGGAAGGTGGGCCGCAGGACCACGTCGGCCATCAGCGCCATGCCGCTGTCGAGCGTGGCGCGCGCCGCGTGGAGGAATACCTGGCTCTGCTCGAAACCGGCGGTGGTCCCGAGGCCAATCGCGAGATAGCCGATCTGGTCGGCGAGGCCCAAGGCATCACGCGACCCGGCTCCTTCGTCGAGCAGGTCGGCGGTCAGCGTGGCCACGCCTTCCTTGCCCTTGGGGTCCGCTTCCGAGCCGGTGCGGATCACGAGCTGCGCATCGACCACCGGAATCTCGTGCTGCTCCACGAACACCAGCTTGAGCCCGTTGGGGAGCGTGTGCTCCATGGCCTTGGGCAACGTGAGCGCCTTGGGGGCCGCCAGCTTGGGCGGCGTCGTGCTCGCCGCCTGCACGGTGGCCTGCGCCGCGAGCGCCACCGGCGCGCTGACCATCGTGCCGATCGCGAACGAGCGGAGGATCTGGGAACGCGTCATTACTTGGCCCCTCCGGCGGGCGTGGTGAGCGCGAGGTCCTTCTTCCCCTCGGGCACAACGGTGAGCACGATCTTGGGCTGCTGCACGAGGTACTGCTGGGCCGCGCGCTGAATGTCGGCCGCGGTGAGCGCCTCGTAGCGCGCGAGGTCCTGGGCCATGTAATCCGGCGTGCCGGTGAAGTAGTTGTAGTAGCTGAGCTGCGACGCCTTGCCGAGCACACTGGACAGGCGATCGAGCATCGACGCCCGCACGCCGTTCTTGACGCGCGTCAGCTCCCGATCGGTGATGCCGTTGGTGGCAATGTCGCGAATGGTCTTCGCGATCTCCGCATCGAGCTCCCGCGGATGCACATTGGGCTTGGCGGTGGCGCTCAGCAGCAGCAGGCCGTCCAGCTTGTTCGACTGGTTGCCGTAGTTCACACTCGCCGCGATCTGCTTTTCGTACACGAGCGTCTTGTACAGGCGCGAGCTCTTGCCGTTGGCGAGAATCTCCCCAAGGGCCTCGAGCGCCGCATCATCCTTCGAAAAGGCCTTCACGCCGTGCCACGCATAGTACACGCGCGGCAGCTGCACGCGGTCCTCCATCACCAGCACCGTGTCCTTCGTGAGGCGCACCGCCGGCACCGTGGGGCGCACCGGCGCCTCGACGCGCGGAATCCGGCTGAAGTACTTCGATACCCACGCCTTGGCCGAATCGGGGTTGAAGTCACCGGCGATGGTGATGGTGGCGTTGTTGGGCGCGTAGTAGCGGCGGAAGAAGTCCTTCACATCGTCGAGCGCGGCGGCGCTCAGATCGGACATCGACCCGATCACCGGCCACGAGTACGGGTGATCGGCGGGGAACATCACCGGCAGCAGCGTTTCGAAGGCGCGCCCGTACGGGACGTTGTCGTAGCTCTGGCGGCGTTCGTTCTTCACGACGTCGCGCTGCAGGTCGAGCTTGGCCTGATCCATCGTGGGGAGCAGCCACCCCATGCGATCGGCATCGAGCCAGAGCATGAGGGGCAGGGCATTCGATGGGCCGGTCTCGTAGTAGTTGGTGCGGTCTTCGGTGGTCGAGCCGTTGTTGCTCGCGCCCGCGGCCTCGAGCCATTCGTCGAACTTGCCGACAGGCACGTTCTGCGACCCCATGAACATCACGTGTTCGAACAGATGGGCGAAGCCGGTCCGCCCCTTCTTCTCGTCGCCCGAGCCCACCTTGTAGAACTGCTCGACGGCCACGATCGGGACCGAGCGATCCACATGCAGAATGACCTCGAGGCCGTTGGGCAGGGTGTACTTCTCGTGGGGAATGCTCGGCGCTTTCTGCGCGACCAGCGCGAGGGGGCGCACGGCCAACGCGATCGCCAGCAGGGTATGGCCGACGGCGCGCCCCAGCGGGCGGCGCGGGCGCTGGGCAGGACGACGGATCAGGTCGACGGACATTGGGAAACGGAAGAAGTGGGACGGGCTGGAGCCACCGGCGACTGAAACCGCTGGTAGCGCCTGAAATGTACATGGGACACTTTGGGCCCCATGTCCGTTCACTACGCCGCCAAGCTCGGCACGTTTTCAGGCACCATGCTGGTCGTCGGTGGCATCATCGGGGCGGGCATTTTCCTGTCGCCGGCCGTGGTGGCCCAGCGGGTCGGCACCGCCCCGCTCACCCTCGGGGCGTGGGGGCTTGGCGCCCTCGTGGCCATCATCGGCGGCTTTGTGTACGCCGAGCTGGGGGCGCGCCGCCCGCAGGCCGGCGGCACCTACGTGTACCTGCGTGACGCCTACGGCACCCTCCCCGCCTTCCTGTACGGGTGGGCGCTGTTCCTGATCATGGCCACCGGCGCCATCGCGGCCGTGGCCATGACCGGCGCCAACTATCTCGCCGACCTCCTCGGGCTGGGCGCGGGCGCCGGTCGCCCCATCGCGATCACGCTCATCGCGGTGCTCACCCTGCTCAACGTGCTCGGCGTGCGCATCGGGGCCACCACCGGCAATGTGCTCACGGTGCTCAAGCTGGCCGCGATCGCGGTGCTCGTCGTGGCCGCCCTCTCCTTCACGCCGCAACACCCCTCGCCGGTGGTGATCGACCCGGCAGCCGTCCCGCAGCCCCCGGCCGGCGCGTGGGCCACGGTCGTGGCGATGGGCGCCGCGCTCGTCCCCGTGCTCTTCTCCTTCGGGGGATGGCAGCAGACGAACGCCGTGGCCGAGGAACTGATCGACCCGGCCCGCACGCTGCCACGCGCCCTCATTCTGGGCGTGCTGATCGTGGCGGCGACGTACCTGCTGGTGAATCTCGCGTACTTGCGCGCGCTGGGGCTCGACGGGCTCGCCGCCAGCCGCGCGCCGGCCGCCGACACGATGTTCGTGTATCTCGGTGCGACCGGTCGCACGCTCATCACGGCGGGCATCGTGACATCCACCGTGGGCTTTCTGGGGATGGTCATTCTCATGTCGGCGCGCGTGTACCAGGCCATGGCGGCCGACGGGCTCTTCTTCCGCAGCATGGCCACGTTGCACCCCCGCGCGCAGACGCCGGTGGCGGCGCTGCTCGCGCAGGGCGCGGTTGCGCTGGCGTTGCTCCTCACCGGCACGTATGGCCAGCTGCTGGACTATGTGGTGTTTGCGGACTGGATCTTCTTTGGCTCCACGGCGGCGTCGCTCTTTGTGCTTCGCGCGCGCGATGGCGCCGGCCAGCAGCCCTCGGTGAAGGCGTGGCTCCACCCGGTGAGTACGGCCATCTTCGTGGCGGCCGCGATCTACGTGGTGATTGGCTCGATCGTCTCCAATCCGGGCAATGCGCTGCGCGGCGCCATCCTGCTGGCGCTGGGGCTCCCGGTGTACGCGTACTGGAATCGCCAGCGCACGGCGGCCGGCCGCGCATGACGCCCGTGCCGCGGGTCGCCGCCCTCACGATCTATCCGCTCAAGTCGGCGGCGGGGATCGAGGTGAGTGCGATGGAGCTCGACGCGTGGGGCGCGGTGGGCGATCGTCGGTGGCTGCTCGTCGACGACGCCGGGCAGGCCATCACCGCCCGCACCGTACCGGCGCTGCTCACCATCGCCCCGCAGGTCGTGGACACGGCGCGCGATGGGACGATGACGCTCACCGCGCCCGGGCGCTCGCCCATGGTGGTCCCGGTGCCGGAGGCGAGCGCGCCGCTCGTGCCGGTGCAGATCTGGGATGATGCCGTCGTGGCGCGGGCCGCGAGCCACGAGGCCAGTGCGTGGTGCGCCGATGTGCTCGGGCAATCGTGTCGGCTGGTACGGGTGAGCCGCGAGACCCAGCGCCCGTTGGCGCCGCGCTTTGCCGGCCCGCTCCCGTTTGCCGGGCGGCATGTCACGTTCACCGACGGGGCCCCGCTGCTCGTGCTGGGGCTCGCCAGCATCGAGGCACTCAATGCGCGACTCGTGGAGCAGGGGGCCTTCGCCCTGATGGACCGGCGGCGCTTCCGGGCCAATATCTGGCTCGACGGCCTGGCGCCGCATGCCGAAGACACGTGGCGCGCCGTGCGCATCGGCGACGTGGCGCTGGGCCTCGGCTCACGCTGTCCACGCTGTGTGCTGACCACGATCGACCCGGACACCCTTGAACGCGGCGCCGAACCGCTGCGCACCATGGCGACCTATCGCCGAGAGGGCGGGGGCGTGGTGTTCGGGATCAATACGACGCACGCGGACCCGGGATGGATCCGCGTGCGTGATGAGGTCACCGTGGATGCGATGCGTGAGGACGCACCACCCGCTCAGTAGATCTGCGCCCAGCTGCGTTCTCGGGTGCGGGTCAGGATCGCCGAGCCGCGCAGCGCGGATTCCACCGCGCACTTGGACCACTGGAAGTTCGAGTTACCGGTGATGGAGTTCGGGTCGGTCACGTCGGCGTTGCGCGACATGACCGAGCCCCACATGTCGAATGTGCCATTGCCCTTCACGATGTCGTCACGGGCGATGATCAGGCCGTACCACTGAAAGTTGCCGTTCAGTCGCACGTCGCCATTCACGAGCAGGATGCCCTGGCCGCGGCCCTTGCTGAGCCCAATGCTGCCGGACGCGTAAATGATCGGGAAGTAGTCCTTGCAGCCAGCGACATAGGTCACGCCGCCGCCGCCGACGCGCAACGGTTCGCCCCAGTTCTCAATGCCCGAATAGTCACACGTCGTCGCCGTGCCGACCGGCTCGGGCCCGTACGTACCGCCCGGGAGCGTGATGTCCGCGTTGGCGACGAGCGTGTTCCAGCTTTCCGTGCCGTATCGGACATACGTGTTCGAGTCACCGGCCGCCACATCGGCGTTGATGCCGTTGGTGACCATGTTGGCCTTCTGAATCGACACCGACTTGCCCGGTGCATAGCTGATCGCGAAGGTGTCGCGCCCGGCGATGTTGGCGCACTGGGTCCAGCCGGCGGGGTTGGTGTTGATCCCCGTGATGGCGGCCGATCCCTTGACGTCGATGTTGCCGGCGGTGGTGATGGCCCCGCCCGGATTGATGGTCGGATACGCAATACGCACGATCACCTGCGTCTGCCGCTGCGCTTCCATCTGGTCGATGCCAATCGAGGCACGGCCCACCGAGCGCACGGCGAACGTGTTCTGCGTCAGCCGCTGGATGTACACCTTGGCGGTGTCGAGGTTGGCGACGAACACGTTCGACGAATCGATCGCGCCAATCGCCATGCCCGTCGGCGGCGGCAGGTTGCGGCTGCGGTTCCAGTTGGAGATTTCGGAGTTGAGCCCGAACTCGGCCACCGCAAACGCGCGCTGTTCGACCAGCGAATTGCGACCGCCGCGGAACTCCTGCATCGCGGTGAAGATCGCGCCGGTCGAAAGCACACCGAGCACGACGATGATCAGGGCGATCACCATGGCGATGCCCTGTCGGGCCCGCAGTCGAACCGCTGGGGTGGGATACGCCGGTCGCGCGGTGTCGCCGTCGGTGGCTCGGCGGCGGGTGAACATGAGACGAAGGGTGCGCTGGATCATTGCCGGTTCCTCAGGGCGATGCGGAAGAGGACGGAATCCGTGTTCGACGTGTTCGTCACCCCGAAGGTGCCCGAACTGTTGAGGCCCGTGGCGCGCAGTCGCAGATCGATGCGCGCGATGCGTCGGCTTTGCGCGACATCGGTGACGGCGGCGCCGGTACTGTCGTACATCGCGAGGCGGATGCCACTCGACCCCAGGTTCGTCGGCGCCGCGTACGGCCCGCTGACCCAGGTGGCCGCGCTCCAGGCGCCGTTGACGTATTCACTGCGGGCCAGATAGTAGCGACTGGTCGAGCCCTGCTGCTGCAGTTCGTACTTGGTGGAGCGCGTGAAGCGAAGCGCGGCACCGGCCACCACCGAGTCCGGTACGTTGGGCGTGACGGTAAAGCGCCACCGCGCCTTGTTCACATCGAGCGCGGCATCGGTATAGGGCGACCCGGCGCAGTACCCGGTCGAGGACTGCACCGCGGTGATGCGAAGCGGCGTCCACACATCGTCTTCGGCACCGCGCGACAGACTGTCGTTGAACGCCCAGATCGTGTCGCCGATCGCGGGCTGCGAGTACCACCCGGACAGCGAGTTCCGCGCCATGTTCGTGGGCGGGATATCGATGGAGTTGTTCGTGCGGGCGCACACCACGCCAATCCCCAGCACCGAGCGGAAGGTGATGGAGTTCGCGTCAAACGTCCGGATGTCGCCTCCGGAGGAGGAGATCGAGCGCAACTCGGCGGGCAGCAGGCTCAGCGCCGTGCGCAATTCGCGGCGCATGCCCATCTGCTCGTTGGTCCGCTGGTAGAAGCGCTGCTGCCCGAGCATGAGGCGCGAGGCCACCAGGCCAATGACGCCCATCATGACGAGCGCAATGAGCAGCTCCACGATCGAGAAGCCGCGCCGGCCGCGCGGCAGGGCGGTCGACCTCAATCGCGGCATGGGACCACCATCCGGTAGCGGAGCTGGTTCGTGCGACGGGGCACGGTGATGCGCACGTCGAGCGTCTTGATGTTGCGCCCATCGGTGACCGTCCAGACTTCCTGGACGCCACGGAAGGTGCGCGAGCCGCCGGAGGCCTGCAGCTGCGTGCAGGCGAGGCTGGTCAGCGAGTCCAGACGCGCCTGTGCCATGGTAGCGGCGAGGGTCTGCGCATTGCCGCCGCCCACCTCCCGTGCCACGGCACCGGAGGAGCCGAGGAGCGCCGAGACGGCGACGAGGAGCATCACGCACGACACCAGGACTTCGATGATCGTGAAGCCGCCACGGGTGGTGCGCCGTCGCGGCGCGCGCGCCGCGGTCTGCGGTGGGCAGGTGGTCATAGCGTGCACCCCTTCTGCATGATCACACCGGCCCGGCTGACGCAGAGCGTGTCGGCATAGCCCGGCATGGACAACTCGTACTTGAGAATTTCCGCCGGCACGGGCGACAGCAGCCCGCGCGCGTCGTAAACCAGCGCCGCCGGCGCATTGCCCAGCGGCGTGAGCGTCAGCCCCGTGTCGTCAAAGCGAACCGGCCCGGCGACGCGCACCCAGTTGCCGGCGAGGCCGGTCTGAGCCCACACGGTCGCGATGTTGGAGCCGGTCACGAGCACCGCCGACTTTCCCTTGAGCAGTGCCGCCGCGCGCGCGCTGGCCACCACGCTCGAAAGCTGCTGTCGGCCGGCGCGCAGCGTGGTGCCGTACTTGATGGTCGAGAAACGGGGCAGCGTGATCGCGAACAGCACGCCCGTCACGACCACCACCATGATCAATTCGATCGTGGTGTACCCCGCCTGCCGTCGGCGTCGCGTGAATCGGAGCATATCGATTGGGCTCAGTGAACAACGGTCGTGAGCACCCGCGGCTCCGTTCGAGTCGCGCGGCTCAACGCCTGCAATGCTTCACTGACACGACGCCTCACGCGATAGCACGTCATCACCGATGCTCGCTTTGCACGAACACCGTGATGACGTTGTCCGCGCGCGAAACACGCGGCGGCATAGATGTTGAGATGTTCATGAACATGCATTCATTCAGCGCGCGTTCGCGCCATCGGGGCTCCGCCAGATCCGCCGCCCGCGTCGCGCCCGGCACAACAAAAACGCCCGCGGCCGATGTGGCCACGGGCGTTCCTGTGTATCGACTTGTGTTGACAGCTCCCGGGGAGGGACTCGAACCCCCGACAGGGTGATTAACAGTCACCTGCTCTACCACCTGAGCTACCCGGGAATAGCACCCCGGCTCGGCCATGCCAACCGGCCGCACCAGAGCCTCGTATTATCACCGGGCCGATTGCCGGAGTCAAGCCGCACGAGGCAATCGCTTGCGGGACCGCCGTTTACGACGTGGGCAGCACCGTCGCCAGCCACTTGCCGGTATGCGAACCCGCGTGCCGCACGATCTCCTCGGGGCGCCCCGCGACCACCACGCGCCCGCCGCCGTCGCCGCCATCGGGGCCCAGGTCCACGATCCAGTCGGCGAGCTTGATCACATCCAGATGATGCTCGATCAGCAGCAGGGTATGGCCCTGATCCAGCAGGCGCTCAAACACCTGGGCCAACCGGCGGATGTCCTCGAGATGGAGGCCGGTGGTGGGCTCATCCAGGACGTACAGTTTGCGCGCGGCGCCTTTCGCGGTGAGCGCCAGCTCGCGCGCGATCTTGAGGCGCTGCGCCTCGCCGCCGCTGAGCGTCGTCGCCGGTTGGCCCAGGCGCAGATACCCCAGGCCGACCTGCTGCACATGCCAGAGCGCCTGCGCGAGTTTGTCTTCGCGGGGGAAGAAGCGAATGGCTTCGTCGACCGTCAGCTCGAGCACGTCGGCGATCGTTTTGTTCTTGACGCGGACCTCCAGCACCTCGGGCTTGAAGCGCTTGCCGCCGCAGGCGTCGCAGGGCACGAAGACGTCGGCCATGAACACCATCTCCACTTCGATCGCGCCGGCCCCCTCGCAGGTCTCGCATCGCCCGCCCGCCACATTGAAGGAAAAGTGGCCAGGCCCGTAGCCCCGCGTCTTCGACAGCGGCGTTTCGGCGAACAGCTTCCGGATTTCGTCGTACGCCTTCACGTATGTCACCGGATTCGAGCGGGGAGACTTGCCGATCGGGCTCTGGTCCACGAGCACCACATCATCGAGATGCTCGGCACCGGTGAGGCTGGTGTAGCTGCCGACGGTCTCCCCCAGATGCTCCTTGGCCGAATGCTCGCCGTGCAGCGACGACTCCAGCGCGTGAAAGAGCACATCGTGCACGAGTGTGCTCTTGCCCGAGCCTGACACCCCCGTCACTACCGTCATCGCCCCGAGCGGAATGCGCAGGTCCACACCGTGCACGTTGTGCGCGCGGGCGCCGGTGAGCTCGAGCCAGCGTGGTCCCACCGGGCGGCGGTGCGCCGGCACCGGAATCGTGCGCGCGCCGGTGAGGTACTGACCGGTCAACGGGCTCTGCGCGACGTCGCGCATCGGGCCACTGAACACCACCTGGCCGCCATGCTCGCCTGCGGCCGGGCCCATCTCCACCATGTGGTCGGCGATGCGCATCGCCTCCAGGTCATGCTCCACCATGATGACGGTGTTGCCGAGCTCCCGGAGCCGCACGAGCAGCGTGAGCAGGCGATCGAGATCGCGGGGATGCAGGCCGATGCTCGGCTCGTCGAGCACATAGGTCGCGTCCACGAGCGCGGCCCCAAGCGCATTGGCCAAGGTGATGCGCTGCGCTTCGCCGCCCGAGAGCGTGCGGGTCGCGCGATCGAGCGTGAGGTACGTGAGTCCGACGTCGCTCAGAAAGCGGGTGCGCGCGCGGGCCTCCCGCAGCACCGTGTCGGCGATCTGCGCATCCGCCCCGGTGAGCGACAGGTCGTCCAGCCACGTGCGCAGGTCGCGGACCGGCAGGCGCGCGACATCGGCAATGGTGCGATCGGTCACGCGGACCTGCAGCGCATCCGGTTGCAGCTTGGTGCCGCCGCAGCTGCGGCAGTCGCGGGCACTCTGGTACTGCCGCAGGAAGATGCGGATGTACTGCTTGTACTTCTTCTCCTCCAGCGCGTCGAGGAAGGGATAGATGCCGGTATACGCGCGCGTTTTGGCGTGCAGGAACTGTTCGCGCGCTTTCGCCGGCAACTGCTTCCACGGTGTATCGGGGCTTACCCCGATCGTGCGGGCAAACTCCACCACCAGCCGGCGCTGCTTTTCGTAGCGCGGCGCCGTCCACGGGTCGATGGCGCCCTCGCGCACCGAGCGCTCCTGATTGGGGACGATCAGCGCTTCGTCGTAATCGAGCGTGGCACCGAATCCGTTGCAGGTGGGGCAGGCGCCGCGCGGATTGTTGAACGAGAACAGCTGCGGCGTGGGCAGCGGCGCGCGCGTCCCGTCATTCGGGCACTCGAAGCGTTCGGTGAACGACAGCCGCGGCGTGGGGCGGTCGCCGGCCACGAGTCCGGCCGGCGGCTGCACCGGTTCGGGGAAGAGCAGCACCGCATCGCCGTCCCCCTCGTTGAACGCGGTCTGCACGGCGTCGGCGATGCGTCCGCGGCTCGTGCTCTCCACGCGCAAGCGGTCGATGACCACGAGCACGTCGGCGGCGCTCGCCAGGTCCAGCACCGCCGGCGTGAGCTCATCGAGGTGATGCACGGTCGTCCCCACGGCCACGCGCACGAATCCGCGGGCGCGCAGATTCTCGGCGATCACGGCATGCGTGACCTCGGTGGAGCGCACCAACGGGCAGGCGACCATGAAGCGCGTGCCCTCCGGCAACGCCAGCGCGATATCCGTGACCGACTGCACCGTATCCGGCTTGAGCTCGCGGTTGCAGACCCGGCAGTAGGTGCGCCCCACGCGGGCCCAGAGCAGGCGGAGATAGTCGTAGATCTCGGTCGCGGTTCCCACGGTGGAGCGCGACGTGCGCGTCGGATTCTTCTGCTCGATCGCCACGGCTGGCGAGAGGCCGTCCACCGAGTCGACCGCCGGCTTCTCCATGCGCTCGAGGAACTGGCGCGCGTACGCCGAGAGCGACTCCACGTAGCGCCGCTGTCCTTCGGCATAGATCGTGTCGAACGCCAGCGACGATTTCCCCGACCCCGACACGCCGGTCACCACGGTGATGGCCCGTCGGGGGAGGTCCAGGTCGAAGCCTTTGAGATTGTGCTGCCGGGCCCCGCGGATACGGATCTTGTCCTTCATCCCCGGAAAACTATCGGGACCGCCAACCGGGTCCCGCGAATTCCGGTCCCGCTCCGCTAGATTGCGCCGGGCATGGCTGCCGTAGCTGGATCCGGATCTCCCGACGACGACGCGCTGGGGAAGGCGTACGACGCGCGTCTCGTGCGGCGTCTTCTGGTATACGTGCGTCCATACCGGCCGCTCATGCTGGCAGCGCTCAGCTGCATTGCGGTCGCGGCGGCCATGCAACTGGCGGGCCCCTTCCTGACGCGCTGGGTCATCGACCGGGCGCTCCCCACCCGCGACGGTGGGCTGGTGACGCGGGTCGCCCTCGCGTTCGCCGCGTTGCTGGTGGTCCAGTTTGCCGCCGCCTTCGGCGAGAACTGGTTCACCTCGCTGCTCGGGCAGCGGGTGATGCGCGATCTGCGGGATGCGGTCTTTGCCCGACTGCAGGCGCTGCCCATCAGCTACTTCGACCGGACCCCGGTCGGGCGGCTCGTCACCCGCGTGACCAGCGATGTGGAGGCGCTCAACGAGCTCTTCACCGCGGGCGTCGTCTCGGGCCTGGGGGATCTGTTCACGCTGCTTGCCATCGGCGTGGCCATGCTGGTCGTCAACTGGCGGCTGGCCCTGGCGGCGTTCGTCGTGATCCCGTTCGTGCTGCTGGCGTCGCGCCTCTTCCAGCAGCGGGTGCGAAACGCGTACCGGGAGATCCGCGCGCGCCTGGCCCGGCTGAATGCCTTCCTCGGCGAGCGCCTGGCCGGGCTGCGCATCGTGCAGCTCTTTGGGCGCGAACCACGCGAGATCGCGCGCTTCCAGACTCTCAATCAGGAGCATCTGGATGCGCACCTGCGCTCGATCACGGTCTATGCGCTGTACTTCCCGGTCATCGAGTTTCTGACCACGCTTGCCCTCGCGAGCCTGCTGATGACGGCGGGGGAGCAGGTGGGCTCGGGTGCTCTCACCGTGGGCACCGTCGCGGCATTCCTGCAACTCGTGCGTCGCTTCTTTCAGCCGCTGCAGGACCTCTCGGAGAAGTACAACATCCTGCAGGGCGCCATGGCGGCGGCCGAACGGATCTTCGGCCTGCTCGATACGCCGGAGGCACCGGGGCTCGCGCCCACGGCGAACCGGATGGAGCGCGTCGCCGCGCTGCGGGCGACCGGGGTCACCGTCACCTTCGACGACGTGTGGTTCGCGTATGGCCGGGAGGGGGGCGTGACCGAGGAGAGCGCGACCGATGCCGCGCCGACCCCGGTCGCGACGTCCGACGAGCCCCGGTGGGTGCTGCGGGGCGTGTCGTTCACCGCCGCACCCGGGCAGTCCATCGCGCTGGTGGGGCATACCGGGGCCGGCAAGACGACCATCGTCAACCTGCTCCTGCGCTTCCACGAGCCACAGCGCGGCCGCATTCTGGTCAATGGCACGGACATTCGGGAGCTGCCCGTGGACGTCCTGCGGTCGGTCGTCGGGTATGTCCAACAGGACATCTTCCTCTTTGCCGGCGATATCGCGAGTAATCTCCGGCTCTCTGCCGCCATCGACGACACCGCCTTGGCCGCCGCCGCCGCACGGGTGGGTGCCGACCGGGTGATCGACCGGCTGCCACAGGGATGGCGTCACGAGCTGGGCGAACGCGGTGGCGGCGTCAGCGTCGGAGAGCGTCAGCTGCTCGCCTTCGCCCGCGCTATTGCGGCTGATCCCGCGCTCCTCATCCTGGACGAAGCCACCAGCGCCGTCGATTCGCACATCGAGGCCGAGATCCAGCAGGCCGTGTCGGCGCTCATGGCCGGCCGGACCACGCTCGCGATTGCCCACCGCCTGAGCACCATCGTGCACGCCGACGAGATCCTGGTGCTCCATCACGGCGAGGTCGTCGAGCGCGGCACCCACCGTGCGCTGGTGGCCGCCGGTGGCCTCTATGAGCGGCTCTTTCGGCTGCAGGCCGGCGATTTGCGGCCAGCGACCTCGTCGCCACGCTTGCCAACCGGCGCAACCTTCGGGTAGCTTCGCTCTCGGCTTTCGCCGTACGCGCAGCACGCAGTCCCCCACGAGACGAATCACCCCACCCACGTGCAGCTTTCTGTCGCCGCCGGTACCGATGTCGGACGCATTCGGGCAGGCAACGAAGACAGTCTTTATGCCGATGCCGATCAGGAGCGCGGGCTCTTCATCGTGGCCGATGGCATGGGCGGGCACGCCGCGGGGGAAGTGGCGAGCGAGATGGCTGTCCAGATCGTGGCCCGCGACCTCACCGACGTCCGCGATGTCGCACAGGACGCCGCCGGCCCCCGAATGGCCGAGGCCCTGAAGGCCGCCAATCGCGCGATCTACGAGCGCACGATCGAGGAAGCGGACAAGCAGGGGATGGGCACCACCGCGTCGTGCCTCATGATGGGGCAGGGGCGCTACCTCATCGGCCACATCGGCGACTCCCGCGTCTACCTGCTGCGGGACGGGGTCTTCCGGCAGGTCACCAAGGACCACTCCTACGTACAGGAGCAGGTTGACGCCGGTTTCCTTACGCCGGAACAGGCGCGCTACCACCCCTACAGCAACGTGATCACCCGGTGCGTGGGGGCCAACGCCGCCGTGGAGGCGGACATCCTCACGGGCGAGATCCAGAACGGCGACCTCTTCCTGGTCGCTTCCGACGGTCTCACCGGCATGGTCGAGGATCCGCAGCTCAAGAAGATCATGGAGTCCCAGCAGACGCCGGGTGCCATGGTGGCGGCCATGATCACCGAGGCGAACCGCCGAGGTGGTCTCGACAATATCACGGCCATCGTCGTGCAGGTCCTTCAGGTGCACGGCAACGCCGCCTGAGGCGGCGTTCCTCGCCCGTATGCCCTCGGAGTCCGTAGGCACCCTCGCCGAGCTCTATCTCGGCAACCTCCTGTACGCGATCGAGCGCTGTGCGCTCTCGCTCGACGAGGAGGGGAAGGGCGTCGAGGCCGCCTTCTACCGCGGCCTCGGCCGCAAGCTGGCCGAGGCGCATGGGCGGAGCCGGACCGAGCCCGCGGCCCCGCCGGCTGCTAGCTGAGCAGCGGTCGACCGTCCGCCAGCCGCTCCCGGACGTCGCTGGCCTCCAGACGGAGTACCGACAGCACCCGATCCGCCGGAACGGGGGCCCGATTGGCGGTGAGAACCCGAAGCCGCCGGGCGCTCCGGTAGAGCTCTTCGCTCAGTCGGGGGAGATTGATGGCCCCATCCCAGCCCGCCGCGGTCAGGTGCTCGACGCGACCGTCGCGCCGCAGCATGGGCAGATCGAGCCCAAGCATCTGGGTCTTGGCGGGATAGTCGAGTAGCACCGCCCCGGACGGGAGCGCGAGCTCCCGGGCGAGCGCGTCCTCCACCTGGCGGGTCAGCGCGTAGTCGGAGGCAATCCACTCGCCGACCTCGTCGCCAAGCGTCGCGGCCGGACACTCGTAGGCGCGCTTGTGCAGCTGGCGTACGCGTATGGCATCGAGCAGCTGCCGGGCCTCCGCGCACAGTGACGGTGTGTCGAGGTGGACGAGCAGTCCTTCATCGGTGAAGCGCGCCACAGCTCGCGAATCGACCGCGCCGGTTTCAATCGCCACCGCGACCAGTCGCTTGTACATCGCCGTGGCGCTGCGCACCGCATGGTGCCAGTACACGTTGCGATACATCTGGTACTTGGCGAACAGCAGGGATTCGAGCGCGGAGAGGCCCTTCTCGTGCACCCCAACGGCACGCGCGCCCTCGCTCGTGCTGACCACCACGAGTGAATTGAGCAGCCGATCGACATCGATCTCGCCGTAGGGGACGCCACACATCGTCGCGTCGCGCTTGAGGTACTCGATCTTGTCCAGATCGATCGACCCCGAGATGAGCCCCTGCAGCGGGTGCGCGCTGCGTCCGGCGATGAGGGCGAAGATCTCCTCGGGGGCCGTTGGGCCGAGCGCGGCCTGCAGATGGTCGGCGATGATACCACTCGTGATCAGCGGGCGGGCGACTTCCTCGTGGTCGGTGACACCGATCTCCTCGAGCGCGTGCGAGAACGGGTAGTGGCCCACGTCATGGAGCAGGGCGGCCGCGCGCACGACCTGCTGGTCGCGGACGCTGATGCCGGCGAGTGCGCCGCGCTCTTCGAGGAGGCGCATGGCCATGCCGGCGAGGTGCCAGGCACCGAGCGCATGCTCGAACCGGGAATGGGTGGCGCCCGGGTAGACCAGGAAGGCCAGGCCGAGCTGGCGCACGTAGCGCAGGCGCTGCACCACGGGCGTCTCGAGCAGGGTGAGCGCCAGCGGGTCGAGCCGGATGTTGTTCCATAGCGGATCACGCAGGATTTCCATGCCCCAAAGATATGGGGTGGGGCTGTCACCGGGTCGTCACCGCCTGAATGGACCCATCGGGACGAACCGCACCCGTATCGCGACCACTGGCGTGTGGGTGCTTCGGGCGGAATCGGGCCGGCGGGTCTTAACGCCGCCCCAACGAATCGCCACGGCTCCGCATATGACCCCCAGAAGGCGCACGCCCTCTTTCTCTGCATTTCCAGCGCGATGGCCGCGCTCGATTCCGTTGGTGACCAGCAAGACCGCCTACTCATGTCTTCACTTTCCGCAGTCATCCGTCGCCTCGTCTGTGTGCTGGCGCTGCTTGTCGCAGGACAAGCAACCGCCAGCGCGCAGAACGTCGACATCATTCGAGGTCGCGTGACCGGGACGGACACGTTGCCGATCGCGAATGTGCTCGTGACGGCCACGACCCTGACCGGCAACGTCAGTCGCACGGCGCGCACCGACAAGAACGGCCGGTACACGATCTCCTTCCCGGGCGGTGAAGGCGACTACTGGGTGACGTTCTCGTCGGTCGGCCTCACGCCGCGTCGCATGCAGGTCAAGCGCACGGCCGATCAGGAAATCCTGATCGCCAATGCGCGCCTGTCGCCGGCGGCGATCGAACTCGCGGCGGTGCAGGTGACGGAACGCGTGGCAGCGTCGCGCTCCGACACGGTCTCCGACGTCTCGGGCACGGAAAAGACGGTGGGTGATGACGTCGCGGCGCTGCTCTCCGCCGAGCAGATGGGCGATCTCGCTGCCATGGCGTCGGCCATTCCCGGTGTCCAGCTGCTCGTCGGCACGGACGGCGGGGCCGACCAGTTTTCGGTGCTGGGCCTCGGCGGCGATCAGAACAACACGCAGCTCAACGGCCTGAACTTCGGCGACGCGAACCTGCCGCGCGATGCGATGGTGACGACGTCGCTCGCCACCGCGCCCTACGATGTGTCGCGTGGCGGCTTCTCCGGTGGCCAGCTCCAGGTGCGCACCCGCTCGGGCTCGAACTTCGTCAGCCGCTCGCTGAGCTCCAATCTCATCGCCCCGTCGCTCCAGTTTGCCGACAAGGCGGGGATCGCGACCGGGCAGCAGTACACCAACCTGTCGCTCGGTGGCTCGGCCAGTGGCCCGATCAAGGCCGACCGCGCGTTCTACAATGGGTCGTTCCAGTTCGACCGCCGCATGCAGGATGTGCAGACGCTGCTGAGCGGCAACGATATCGGATTCCAGACGGCCGGTGTCTCGCCGGACTCGGTGTCGCGCCTGCTGAACATTCTGGGCAGCTCGAACATCCCGGTCACGGTGGGCGACTACTCGTCGCAGCGCATCGTGTCCCGTGGGTCGCTCCTCAGCCAGTTCGACTATGTGCCGCAGAATTCGAAGCGCGGCAGCACGTACTCGTTCACCACGTCGGGGAACTTCACGAATACCTCGCCGGTCGGTGCCGGTGGCGGGTTCGGTGGTTTCGGCGGCGGGGCGGCGAGCCTCTTCACGCCGTCGCGTGATGGCACGCGTCTCAACTACAGCGGCTCCACGCAGCTCCGGCACAGCGGGCAGGTCGGCTGGGGCGGCCTCTTCACCGAAACGACGCTCGGCTACAGCGCCAGCAAGAGCCAGTCGGATCCGTACCTCACGCTGCCGTCGGGCATCGTGCGGGTGAACTCCGACCTCAGCGACGGGTCCGCGTCGGTGAGCAACCTGCTCTTCGGCGGCTCGCCGAGCCTCAACGTGGGCAGCGGCAACTCCTCGCTGGCCTTCAACAACACGCTGTCCTGGTTCTCGGCGAGCAACCGCCATCGCGTAAAGCTCACGACCGAGCTGCGCCGTGATGCGTTCTCGCAGGACTTCACGAACAACGAGTGGGGAACGTTCAGCTTCAACTCACTGGCGGATCTGCAGGCGAACAAGCCGGCGTCGTTCACCCGCACGCTGACGCCGCGCACGCGGACCGGCAACCAGATCGTGGGGGCAATGTCGCTGGGTGATGCCTGGCGCCCGACCAACGATCTGCAGGTCCAGTACGGTGTGCGCGTGGACGGCAATCACTTTGGCCGGGCGCCGCAGTACAACGCGGATGTGGAGAGCAAGTTCGGCGTGGACAATGCCTACGCCCCGAACAAGCTCTACGTCAGCCCGCGCATCGGCTTCTCGTGGACGCTCGGTCAGGCCGACCAGATGGCGCTGCTCCCCGGCATGATCCGCGCCCCGCGGGCGGTCATCCGCGGCGGTATCGGTCTGTTCCAGAACATGCCGGGCACGCAGCTCATGTCGAACGCCATCGACAACACCGGTCTGCCGAACGCCCCGCTGCAGCTCAACTGCATCGGTGCGGCGACGCCGATCCCGAACTGGACGCAGTACGCGGCCAACACGACCAACATCCCGAGCGCCTGCGCCGACGGCACGAACGGCACCATCTTCTCGGCCTCCACGCCGAACGTCACGCTCTTCTCGCAGGACTATCTCGCGCAGCGGGCCCTGCGCTCGAACCTGTCGTGGTCGGGCGCCATTCTGAAGAACCGCCTCACGGCGACGATCGACGCGACCTATTCGCGCAATCAGTTCCAGCAGGGCTTCGTGGACATGAACTTCCCGGGCATCCAGGGGTTCACGCTGGCGAATGAAGGCAACCGCCCGGTCTACGTGACGCCGACCGCCATCGTGCCCACGACGGGCCAGATCGCCTGGCGCCAGGCCCGCAAGGTGGACGCCTACGGCCGCGTGACGCAGCAGACGTCGAATCTCGAGTCGGAGAGTCGGCAGCTGACCTTCAGCCTGCGCCCGCTCCAGTTCAATTCGCAGTGGAGCTGGAACGTGTCCTACGTGCTGGCCGACGTGCGCGAAGAGTACCTCGGCTTCAACAGCACCGTGGGGCTGCCGTTGGGCACCGAGTGGTCGCGAGGGACGAACTTCGCCCGGCATCAGATCCAGTACTCGCTCAGCTACAACTTCTTCGACGCGGTGCGCGTGCAGTGGGGCGGCAACTTCCGCTCGGGGATCAACTACACGCCGACGGTCAATCAGGACATCAACGGCGACAGCTACGGCAACGACCGGGCGTTCGTCTTCGATCCGACCAAGGTCAGCGATCCGACCCTGCAGGCCGGTCTGAACAACCTGCTGGCGACGGGTACCAAGGAAGCGGTGAGCTGCCTCCGCAGCCAGATGGGCGGCTTTGCGGCGCGCAACTCGTGTCAGGGGCCCTGGACGATGTCCGGCAACCTGAACATCAACTTCAACTCGCTCAAGATCGGGCTCCCGCAGCGCGCGAATCTCTCGCTGCAGATCGCGAATCCGCTCAACGGGCTCGATCGCCTGATCAACGGCGACGACAACCTCAAGGGCTGGGGCTCGAACCCGGCGCCGGACGGCCGCCTGCTGTACGTGCGTGGCTTTGACCCGGTCACCAACAGCTTCAAGTACGAAGTGAACGAGCGCTTCGGCTCGACGCGCCCGCAGCAGACGACGATCCGCGCCAACCCCACCGCGATCACGGCGCAGCTGCGGTGGGACGTGGGGCCGACGCGCGAGCAGCAGCAGCTCCTGCAGCAGCTCGATCGTGGGCGCACCCGGTCCGGCAACAAGCCGAGCCTGCAGCAACTGCGTGGGACGGCGAACGTGGGGCTGATCAACCCGATGCAGCAGCTGCTGCAGCAGGCGGATACGCTCAAGCTGACCCGCAAGCAGGCCGACAGCCTGGCGACGCTCAATCGCCTGTACATCCTCAAGAGCGACAGCATCTGGACGCCGGTGGCGAAGTTCCTCTCCGAGCTGCCCGATCGCTACAACCACGACGACGCGTATCACCGCTACAAGAAGGCGCGTGAGCAGTCGATCGATATCCTCATCGCGATCGCGCCGGGGATCCGCCAGATGCTGACGCCGGCCCAGATCCGGATCCTGCCGACGACGGTGGTGAACTTCCTCGACAAGCGCTCGCTGACCGGTCTGCGCTCGGGAACGGCCGGCAACAACCGCTTCGCCGGTGGTGGCTTCGGCGGCGGGATGCGCTGACCATGACGCTTCCTTCTGATTTTTCGACTCTTCGACCGACGAGGTCTTCCCGCATGAACTCGCGAGTCTTCTCCGCTGGCGCGCTGCTTCTGGCTGCGCCGGCGGTACTCGAGGCGCAGAACGCGGCGCCCAAGCCGGCGGCGCCGGCCATTCCCCTGCGCGAGACCACCCCGGTCCTCGCGCGGAGCGACAAGCCACTCGGTGGCGTGAGCATGCTGCGCACGCTCTCTGACGGCTCGGTCTTCGTGAACGACGCCGGCAAGCGCCAGCTGCTCAAGCTCGACGCGAACCTCAAGCGCGTGGCCGTGGTGGCCGATACCGCGCCCGGCGCGCTCATGCCGTACGGGCAGCGGCCGATCGGCCTGATGCCTTTCCTGGGCGACACCACCCTGGTCGTGGATCCGTCCACGATGTCGCTGGTGGTGCTCAACAAGGACGGCAAGACGGTGCGCGTGATGGCCTCGCCGCGAACCAACGACATCAACACGCTCTCCACGATCAACCTCGGCACCAACGCGTTCGACGCGAAGGGGCGCATGTACTATCGCCAAGGCAATTCCGGTGGCGGTGGCGGCATGGGGATGCTCTTCGGCGGCGGCGACAACAATCGTGGCGGCCGCGGTGGCAATCCGGGTGGTCAGGGAGGCCAGCAGGGCGGTCAGAATCGCGGCGGCCAGCAGCAGGGGCGCGGCGGTGACGGCGGTTTTGGCGGCGGTTTCGGCGGCGGTGGCTTTGGCGGTGGCCAGGGCGGGCAGGGCGGCTTTGGTGGTGGCCCGGGTGGTCCCGGCGGCCGCGGCTTCAATCCTGGCAATCAGCCGGATTCGGTCCCGATCGTTCGCGTGGACTTCGATACGCGCAAGGCGGACACGATCACGTTCGTGAAGGTCCCGAAGAACGAAACGCAGATGACGCGTGGTGAAGACGGGCAGATGCGCTTCACGATGAAGATCAATCCGCTGCCGCAGGCCGACGACTGGGCGCTGCTGTCGGATGGCACGGTGGCGGTCATGCGCGTGCTCGACTATCACGTCGACTACTACACGCCCGAGGGCAAGCACATCGCCTCGGAGAAGCTGCCGTACGACTGGAAGCAGATCACCGACGAGGACAAGTCCAAGCTGGTGGACTCGCTCAAGTCGATGGCCAACGCGTTCATGAACCGCGGTAACAACAACAACGGCGCGCCGCGCATGATCGTCGAGCCGATCGCGGCCGAGAAGTTGCCCGACTTCTATCCGCCGGTGCGGCAGGGGTCGAGCATCGCCGACCGCAACGGGAATCTCTGGGTACTGCCGACGACGTCGAGCCTCTCGGCGCAGCTGGCCGCGCAGATGAATCCGATGATGGGCGGGGGCATGGGTCGCGGTGGCTTCGGCGGCCCGCCGGGGGGTGGTCCTCCGGGTGGTGGTCCGCCGGCGGGTGGGCCGCCGGCTGGTGGTGACCGTGGCAACCGCGGCGGCCCGCCGGCCACTGGCGGGGCGCCGGCGGGGGCACCCGCCGCGCCGCGCGACACCACCGGTGGGCGTGGCGGCGTGCCGTTGGCCATGATGGCCGCACTCATGAACCAGCCGCCGCAGGTGTACGACGTGGTGAACCGCGAGGGCAAGCTGATCGAGCGCGTGAAGCTCCCGGGTGGTCGCCAGATTGCGGGCTTCGGCCCCGATGGCCTGATCTATCTCGTGGCGCGCGAAGGGCGCGACATCTACCTCGAGACGGTGCGCCTCAAGTAACGGCGGAACGAAATGCGAAGGCCGCGATGAACAGCGTGTTCATCGCGGCCTTCGTGCGTTTGGGGCTGGCGCTTAGCGCGGACCGGCGCCCAGAATCTCGTTCGAGACGGCGCTGCCGAACTTCTTGATGTTCTCCCGGAACATCTCGGCGAGCTTCGACGCCTGCGTGTCGTACGCCGCCCCGTCGCTCCAGGTGCGGCGCGGGTCGAGCACTTCGCTCGGCACGCCCGCCACGCTCCCTGGGATGTGCAGCCCGAAGATCGGATCGGTGCTGTACTGCGCCCCTGCCAGCGAGCCATTGAGGGCGGCGCGCACCATGGCGCGCGTGTACGACAGCTTCATGCGGTTGCCCACCCCGTACGGGCCGCCACTCCAGCCGGTGTTCACCAGCCAGACCTGCGAGCCATGCTGCTTGAGCAGCTGGCCGAGCATCTCGGCGTACTTGGTCGGGTGCCACACCAGGAACACGGCGCCGAAGCAGGCCGAGAAGGTGGCCTGCGGCTCGGTCACGCCACGCTCGGTGCCGGCGACCTTGGCGGTGTAGCCCGAGAGGAAATAGTACATCGCCTGCTCGGGGGTGAGCTTGGCGATCGGGGGCAGCACGCCGAACGCGTCGGCGGTCAGGAACACCACGTTCTTGGGATGCCCGCCACGGCCGTTCGGCACGTGGTTCTTGATGTAGTGCAGCGGGTACGACGCGCGGGTGTTCTCCGTGATGCTCTGGTTCGCAAAGTCGACCGTGCGGGCCGGCTCATGCAGCACCACGTTCTCGAGGATGGTGCCGAACATCTGCGTCGTCTGGAAGATGTCGGGCTCGTTCTCCGCCGAGAGGTTGATCACCTTGGCGTAGCAGCCGCCTTCAAAGTTGAAGGTGCCGTCGGGGCTCCAGCCATGCTCGTCATCGCCGATCAGGTTGCGCTCCGGATCGGCCGAGAGCGTCGTCTTGCCGGTGCCCGAGAGGCCGAAGAAGAGTGCCGTGTCGCCGCCCTTGCCGATGTTTGCCGAGCAGTGCATCGAGAGGATCCCCTGCTTGGGCAGGAGGTAGTTCATGACGGTGAACATCGCCTTCTTGAGCTCACCGGCGTAACGCGTCCCGCCGATCAGGATGGCGCGCTCGGCGAGGTTGAGCACGATGAACGTGCCGGTGCGCGTGCCGTGCTTCGCCGGTTCGGCCTGGAACTCAGGGGCGTGATACACCGTGAAGTTGGGCGCAAACGACGCGAGCTCTTCCAGCGCCGGCCGGATGAACATGTTCCGCACGAACGCCGCATGCCATGCGTTGGGCAGGATGTAGCGCACCGACAGGCGCGTGCCCGGATCGGCGCCGCAGTACAGGTCCTGCACGAACAGTTCGGGGCGGTTGTTCAGGTACGCCTGCACATCGGCCTTGAGCGCGGCCCAGTGCTCGGGCGCGATCGGCTGGTTGACCTTGCCCCAATCCACATCGGCTTCGCTGTTCGGCTCCTTCACCACGAACTTGTCGTTCGGCGAACGGCCCGTGTGCGGCGAGGTGACGGCCACGAAGGGGCCCATGTCGGCGAGCACCCCCTCCTGACGGCGCGCGGCATTCTCGATCAGTTCGGGCGCGACGAGGTTCCAGTGCACCTGGCCCTGCGGGTGAATGCCCTGCGGGGCGAGTCCGTCGGCGCTCGAGCGCGCGGGCGTCGGGGAGATCTGTGTCGCCATGCGTGCGACCCTCATGGAAAGCGGAGAGCGGCTCCCGACCCCCGATCGGGGCGGGACCGCGTGACTGGCGGGAGCGAAGGAATACGTTTTCCGGCTTCGGCAGCCGTTCGGGCGCCGTTCCACCGAAACCTGAAATGTGTCTGAGCAAGACGTCGCGCTCAAGCGCCGGGCAACACCAAGGCCACTGTGGGGTTACCACCGAAATCGCATCGCCTGCTGCGCAACCGTTGCGTTTCATTCCCGGAATGGAGAGTTTCCCGCCGATCCGATGACCGTTCTCGCACGCACCCTGAGCCGCCACGGGCGGGACTGGGCGCGCCAGCTGCTCTTTGCGCTGGCGTGCCTGCAGGTGTTTGCGCCCGCTGCGGCCGCCGTGGCGGATGCGTGGCGCGCGGATCAGCGCACGCCGTACGCCCATGTGGAAGCGCAGGGGGCCACCGGCTGCGCCATGGTGCACGGCGACGATTGCCTGCTGTGCGCGATTGCCACGAACGTGCAGGCGCGTCCGGCCAGCGTCATGCCGCTGCCGTCGGCGCTGGCGGCGCAGTCCGCGCCGGTCGCGGCCACCTGTGCGCCCGCCGCGGCACCGCGCCTCCCCCACGCCTCCTCGCGCGCCCCGCCGTCGCGCCTCGGCTGATCCTGTGGTCTGCTCCGCCGTCATCGGACGGCGTTGAGCTGTTCGTCAACATCTCCCGAGGAATTCCATGCGTGTTTATCAGCACGCGGTCCTGCTGCTCGGCGTCAGCCTGAGCGCGACCGCTGTTTCGGCACAGACCCGCCCCCTGTCGGCCGTCGCATCAACGCCGCGCCCCGCCGTGCCGTTTGAAGCCACCGTCATCGGTGTCGTGAAGGACACCGCCGGCGCCCCGCTCGCCAACGTGCAGGTCGTCGTGAGCGGCGCCAACCGCAGCGCCCTCACCGACGAGCGCGGCGAGTTCGTTTTCAAGGGGTTGCCGGCCGGGACCTATCACCTCGACCTCATTCGCATCGGCTACTCGAGTGCGCACCAGGTGATCACGGTGCCGTCGAATGGCCCCGACGTGCGCGTGTCGATCGTCATGCGCGTCACCACGGTCCGCTTGTCCAGCGTGAACGTTACGGCCACGCCCACCGGCACCGACCCGCTCGATGTCACGCAGGCCACGGTGCAGCTCTCGGGCAAGGAATTGCAGCGCTCCCTCAGCACCTCCATCGGCACCACGCTCGCCAAGGAGCCGGGCATGGCGACGCGCTTCAACGGTCCGATGGCCGCCACGCCGGTCATTCGCGGCCTCACCGGCGAGCGCGTGCTCGTGCTGCAGGATGGCGACCGCGCCGGTGATCTCTCGAGCGCGGCGGCCGACCACATGAACGCCGTCGATCCGAGCAGCGCCGAGCGTATCGAAGTGATTCGCGGACCGGCGTCGCTGCTCTACGGCAACAACGCGCTGGGTGGTGTGGTGAACGTGATCTCGTCGGATATCCCGACCACCATTCCGTCGCGGTTCAGCGGCTACGTGCTGGGCCAGGGTGAGACGGCCACCCCGGGCGGCGTCGTGAACGCCGGCGTCACGGTGCCGGTGAACGAGCGCTTCGCCTTCACGATGCGTGGCGGTGCGCGTGACTTCTCCAACATGCGGGTCGGTGGTGGCGCGACGCAGGACAACACCAACGGCAACACGCAGAACGGTACCGTGGGGGCGGGCTACGTCGGGCCGCACGCGCAGGTCGGCGTGGTCTATCGCCAGATGGACTTCAACTATGGGCTGCCGTACGCCGCCGGCGACGAAGCGGTGCGCATCGATGGCGTGCGTCGCTCCACGGCGCTGCAGGGCACCTTCCACACCGGCCTCGCCGCACTGCCGAGCGTACGGGTGGATCAGACGGTGCAGTGGTATAACCATGCGGAAATCGAGGAAGACGGCGCCATCGGCACGCGCTTCCGCCTGAATACGCAGACCACGAACATCACGGCGCGCACGCAGGTGGGGCGCGCCACCGGTGCCATCGGCCTGCAGGGGCTCTTCCGGCAGTATCAGCCTACGGGCGATGAGGCGTTCACGCCGGCTGCCAACAACGACAACGTCGCCGCCTTTGTCTACCAGGAGCTCGCGCTCACGAGCGGCCAGCGCAGCCCCAAACTGCAGCTGGGCGCGCGCCTCGATCGCTTCTCCATCGATACCAAGCCGGGCGACGAGGCGGCCCGCTTTGGCGGCCCCGTCTCGCGTTCGTTCAATAACCTGGCCAGCTCCATCGGTCTGAGCCTGCCCGTCGCCGACGGCGTCTCGTTCACCGCCAATGCGTCCCGCGGTTTCCGCGCGCCGGCAGTCGAGGAGCTCTACGCCAATGGCTACCACGCCGCGGTCGGCACCTTCGACGTCGGCAACGACGACCTCAAGGCCGAGAAGGCCACCGGCCTCGAGTCGGCCATTCGCGTGCAGAACGCCAAGTCGTTCGGTAGCCTCGGCGTCTATCTCAATCGGATCGACAACTACATCACGCCGGTCGCGAACGGCACCGAGAATGTGGACGGCAACCAGGTGCCCAAGGTGACCTTCACCGGCCGCAATGCGCAGCTGGCCGGCATCGAGGGGCAGTTCGAAACGAAGCTCGTGGGCAAGCTGGTGGGTGGCGCGATGGGCGACTACACGCGCGCCAGCATCCGGGGCTCCAACGACGTCCTGCCGTTCATTCCGGCCGGCCGTCTCGGCGGCTCGCTCCGCTACGACGACGGCAAGCTGAGCTTCGGTGGTGATGTGCGTCGGGTCTTCAAGCAGGACCGCGTGACCAACGACGAGCTCGATGTCGCTACCGCCGCCTATACGCTGGTGGATCTGAGCGCGTCGTACCTGCTCACCGTGATGGGGCGCCAAGTGCACTCGCTCACGCTGCGCGTGGACAATGCGCTCGATGAGGCGTATCGCGACGCGACCAGCCGCATCAAGCGCTTTGCGTACAACCCGGGGCGCAACATTGCCCTCGTGTACAAGGTGCTGTACTAAGCCGCGTCGCGCCGCGGCGGGTCAGCCCGCCGCGTAGCGTCGCAGGAGCGCCAGCATGCGCCCGTCGGTTTCGGCGGGCGCATCGCCTTTGGGGGTCTCGATGACCTTGGGGATGTGTGCCAGGCGCTCGTCGGTCATGATGCGACGGAACGCCTCGCCACCAATCGTCCCTTCGGCGATCAGCTCATGGCGATCGAGGTGCGAGCCCAGTTTGGCCTTCGAGTCGTTGAGGTGCAGGCAGCCAAGGGTCTCGAAGCCCAGCCTGTCGCCGAACTGCGCCCAGACGCCGTCGTAGTCGGTTACGAGGTCGTAGCCTGCCGCCCAGATGTGCGCGGTGTCGAGGCAGACGCCCACACGCCCGCGGAGATGCGCCGGGATGCGTGCGAGCAGGTCGGCCATCTCCTCGAACGTGGAGCCAAGCACGGTGCCCTGCCCAGCGGTGAGCTCCATGAGGAGCCGCGTTGGCCCCGGCTCGGCTTCGAGTGCCTGCGTGATGCCGTCCGCGTTGCGCGCGAGCCCACTCGCGCGGTCGTCCATGTAGTTGCCGGGGTGCGACACGAGTGCGTCGAGACCCAGCGCATGGCAGCGCCGCAACTCGGCGCGGAAGCTTTCGATGGAGCGCTCACGCAGCGCCGCATCGGGCGAGGCGAGATTGATCAGATATGAATCGTGCGCGCAGGTCCACCGCACGGTGGTCGCTGTCATCGCGGTCGTGTAGCGGTCCGCTTCGTCCGCCTCGATATCGCGCTCGAGCCAGCGGTTGGCCTGCTTGGTGAAGATCTGCGAACCGGTCGCACTGATTTCGCGCGCCCGCGCCGCGGCTTCCCATGTCCCACCGGCGATGGAGACGTGCGCCCCCAGCGGGGCACGGTCCTTCGTATGGTCACCCGCATCCACCACAATCGGCGCATCAATCGGCGGCGCCTTGGGGCTGGGGGCTTTGCGGGTGGACGGCTTCTTGGCGGCGGGCTTGGGTGCGGCTTTCTTGGCAGGCATGCGCGAAAACTACTGAACGACCGGCAAAGGGCCACGAAGGGCCTGAAGGCTACCGCTGCGCCCGCAGCCACTCGAGCGGATCGACGGCGCGCCCCTTGGGGCGGATCTCGAAGTGGAGATGCGGCGGCAAGTCGGGGTCGGTCGCGCCCACGGTGCCCACCACCGCGCCCTTGGCGATCTGCTGCCCCTTCTTCACGTCGATCCGGGCGAGCGAGCCGTACACCGAGTAGTCGCCGCCGCCGTGTTGCACGATCACGGTGGGGCCGTAGGTGCCCACGTTGTCGGCCAGCACCACCTCACCGGCGGCGATGGAGCGCACCGGCGTGCCCGTGTTGGCGCTGATCCCCATGCCGTTCCAGCGCGTCGTGGTGTTGTTCGGGTTGATCACGCGCCCGAAGCGATAGAGCACGCCCCCGTCCACCGGCCAATCGAGCTTGCCCAGGTCACTGGTCCGAATCGTACTGGGCGCGGCCGGGCGCGCATTGGGCGTCATCTCGGCGCGGCGACGGGCCGTTTCGAGATTCGCCAGCACGCTCGCAATGCGGGATTCGTCGCGCGCCAGCTGCTGCAGCCGCTCGCGTGTTTGGGCGGCGCTCCGCTGCACCTGCGTGAGGCTCGCCTGCCGCCGGTTCTCGAGGTTGGCCAGCCGACTCGCTTCGCGCGCCTTCTCCTGGCGGTTGCGCTCGACTTCGTCCTGCAGCTGCACGAGCAGCAGGCGCTGCTTGATGATCTTGTCGCGCAGCCCCTCCACGCGCCGCACCATGCCGCGGTCGTGGAGCGCCAACTCGTGCAGGTACTTGTAGCGCGCCACCAGGTTGGCAAAGCTCTGCGCGGAGAGCATGGCTTCCACATCGTACAGGCTGCCGCGCTTGTAGATCTCCACCATGCGCCGCTGGAGCCCCGAGCGCTTGTCGGTGAGCTCCTGCTCAGCCTGGACCAGCCCCTTGCCGGCGCGCGCCACTTCGTCATTGATCGTTTCGAGCTGCTGATCGAGGGCCTGCACGAGCCGGCGCGTCGTCTGGCGCTGCGCCTCGAGGTTGTTCACCTCATCGGCCAGGGTGCGCGCGCTCCGCTGGAGCTCGTTCATCTTTTCTTCAAGATCGCTGCGCTCGCGGCGAAGACGCGCCAGTTCATCCTGCTGCGCCCGCAGGCGCTGCTCGGCGGTCTGCGCGGGGGGCTGGGCACCACCGGCCTGGGCGCGGGCCGTCACCGGCAGCGCACAGAGCAGGGCACGGCAGCACAACCGCCAGTACCGCCGCCCCATCATGCGTCGCGCCAGACCTGACGCAGGTGGCGTCCGACCGACAGCCAGCTGCCGATGAAGCCCAGCACGCCGCCGGCCAAGATCCCCAGCGCGATCTGGTTCGCGTGGAAGAACTCGGCCTTCATGAGCAGGCGGGTCACGAGCTGGCTGGTCACGTAGGTCAGACCCACCGCCAGTATGCCACCGGCGATCCCCTTGAAGAGCCCGTCGAGCAGATACGGCAGCCGCACGAACCAGTTGGTGGCCCCGACCAGCCGCATGATCTCGATCTCGCGCGTGCGCGCCAGGATCGACATGCGAATGGTGGAGCCAATGATGATCACCGCCACGAACGCGAACACACTCCCCAGCACGGTCGCGGCAATGCCGGCCACGGTGCGGATCTTGTACAGCTTTTCCACCCACTCGCGGCCGTAGCGTACTTCTTCCACGATCGGATACGTCTGCAGCCGGCGCGACACCGCCTGCACGGTGGCCGGGTCACGCTTTCCCTCGCGCAGCCGGATCTCCACCGAGGCCGGGAGCATGGCGCCGTCCATCACGTCGCGGAACTCTTCGAGTTCGGATTTGGCGCGAATCAGCGCCGAGTCGGGGGTGACATAGCCGATGTCGGCGACTTCGGGCACCTTGGCCACGCCGCGCATCAACTCGTCGACCTGGGCATCCTTGGTGCCATCCATCAGGAAGGCGCGAATCTCGACGCGATCTTCCACGCTGCGGAGCGCGCTCTGAATGTTGAGCGCCACCAGCCCGAACAGCCCGAAGGCGAACAGCGAAAAGCCGATGGTGACGACGCCCAGCAGCGACAACAGCGGCGCGCGCTTGAAGGCGAGCAGCAGCTCGCGGAAGGCAAGTCTCATGACCGGGGCTCCCGCTTCATCGCTTGGCCCGCATGTCGGCCTTCAGGCGCGCCACGTCGGTCCCGTCGAAGACCAGCTCGCCCTTGTCGAGTTCGATGAACCGCTGCCCCGAGCGCTCAATCATGCTGATGTCGTGCGACGCCATCAGCACGGCCGTGCCGCGCGCATTGATTTCGCGGAGCAGGAGGTAGATGGCGTGTGTCGCCCGGTCATCGAGATTGCCGGTGGGTTCGTCGGCGAGGAGCAGGAAGGGGTCGTTGGCGAGCGCCCGGGCGATTGCCACCCGCTGCTGCTCACCGCCAGAGAGTTCGTGCGGATACGCGGTGGCCTTGGAGGCCAGCCCCACCTGCGTGAGGAGTCGCGCCACCTTGTTGCCGATCTGTCCGTGCGACGCGCCGGTGACTTCGAGCGCGAACGCAACGTTCTGTTCGGCGGTGCGATCGGGGAGCAGCCGGAAGTCCTGGAATACGATTCCCAGCCGGCGGCGCAGGTGGGGGATCTCGCGCTTCTTGATGGAGGCGCTGGAGTAGCCGGAGACGCGCACTTCGCCGCTCGACGGGCGCTCCTCCATGGAGAGCATGCGGAGCAGCGTCGTCTTCCCCGCGCCGCTGTGGCCCACGAGAAAGACAAACTCCCCCTTGTTCATCTCGAAGGACACGTTGCGCAGGGCATGGCCCGAGCGCGGGTAGTCCTTGGAAACGTTGGAGACGCGAAGAATGCCAGACATGCCGTGATCTGAAAGGCGATCAGGGGAGGCGCGTGGCGAGCCACGCCAGCGCCGCATCGGCCGATTCCACACCGACGACCACGCGGATCTGCGTCGGCGTCTCGCCGGCCACGATGTGCGTTGTGAGTGCGCCATCGCCGTTGCTCTCGGGCGCCCCGACGGCGCGCCGCGCGAGATCGGCATCGGTGAGGGTCAGCACCACCGTGGAGCCGAAGCCGTGCAGTTGCTCGGCGGCGAGCGCGTGATCGGGGTGGGTGGCCGATCCCGGCCACAGGACCGACGACACGGCGGGGGAGTGCGTCGCCCATTCCGCCACCGCCTGCGCATTCGCATTCTGACGACGGATGCGGACATCGAGGGTGCTCACGCCTTGCGCGAGGGTCGCCACGGCCGACGGGTGTGGCACCGCCCCCCACAGCTGCATCTGCGCCCGGACCTCGTCGATGAGCGACTCCGTCCCGCAGGCCACGCCGATCTCGGCACGATCATCACCGGCCAGCAGGTGGCGCGCATCGTGAATCACGACGTCGGCGCCCAGCGCGATCGGCGTGCAGTTGATGGGCGTGGCCGCCGTGGCGTCCACGATGAGCGCGAGCCCGAGCTCCTGCGCCAGCATACGGGGAGCGCGAAGGTCCACCACCCGCGTGGTGGCCAGGACCGGCGTCTCCACAAAGAGCGCCCGGGTGGTTTTCGTGAGCCCCCGGCGCCACGCGCGCCCCTCGAGCGGATCGACAAAGGTGACCTGTACCCCCAGCGCCGGCAGGGCCTGTTCGCAGAAACGCCGCGTGTCGGGGCGCAGCCAGGTTCCGGCCACGAGATGATCCCCCGAACGCAGCAGCGCCAGCATGGTGCACGCGGTGGCAGCCATGCCGCTCGCGAGCACGAGAGCCGACTCGGCGCCCTCCAGGGCGGCGAGTCGGCGTGACAGCGTCTCAGGCACGGGGACGGGTGCGGGAATCGGTATCGACCTTGACGATGCGAACGATCTCGGAGAGCGACGCCCCCACCACATCGCGCAGGACGCAGCCGCCGCGGGGGACCGTGTCGTCGACCTCGAGCACCGCGATCTCGGACCGGCGCTCGGTTACCACACGCACCAAATCGCCGGGAGTCACGAGACGAATGAGGGCGTCATCGGCCCGCATGCGCACGAGCGGCCCCCGTTCCGGGTCACCGGGGCGCGTGCTGATGAAGCCCACCACCTGCATGGCCGGGGAGAGCCCGGTGAAGACGCCGAGTTTGCCCCCCGGGCGCCCCGGCTTGCCGGGCCCGGTCATGTGACACCCCGGACCGAGCCCGGAATGGCGTATCCATCGTCCCGCGCCATCACGAGCCGGCGACGGGTGAGCCGATCGAGACAGGCGTGGCTCTCGGCGACATCCCGGGCCAGCACGCGGGCCACGTCCTCGAGGCGCACCGGGCCATGCTCGCGCACGGCGAGCCAGTGATCGCGTTCGTCGTCGTCCACATAGCCGAACAGCTCGGCCTCCCCTTCATGCCAACTCACCAACGCGAGCCCGTGCCGCTCGAGCACCGTCTCGATCGGGTCGATGTGGCCCTCGTGGATGCCGCGGAAGGTGAGATATCCCGGCGGCGCATCATCGCTGGTGTAGCGGAGCAGGAGCTTCGCCACGATCTCGTCGGCGCAGGAGAAATCGAGCAGGTTCACCTGCGAGAAGTCGATCGTGGTGACGACCGGCGAGCCGATCTCCACCACCTGACGCTCGATGGCGGTGCGCACGGCGGCGCCGGTCGGTCGCGTCACCAGGTTCGAATAGAGATCGCACACCGTGCCCTTGAGGACGGTGCCCACATCGATCAGCACGCTCATGGCTCGTGCCTCATCGCACGCTCCACGACCGCGGCGAGGCCGCGAGCGCGCCCCGCGCCTTCACCGGCGAATCGCCGATGCGTTCGGGGATGATGATCTGCATCTGCGACCCCGGGAAGAACGGCAGGTTCTCCTGGAGTGGCACGTCTTCATCCCACTCGGGTGTGACGGCGATGCGCGCGGTGCCACTGCGCACGCTTAGCTTGCCGCTCCAACGCCCGATGAACCGGCGAATCCCGGCGAGACCCTGGCCGCGCCCCTTGTCGCCGTGTCGGAAACGCGAGACGGCGCGCAGCACCGCATCCTCGAGCGCCATGCCGTCATCCCATCGATCGCTGTGGCGATGGCTCGGTGAGCTTTCGAGCGATTTCCGGAAGCCCATACCGGCATCGCAGACCGCGATCACGACCACCCGGCGGCCCAGGCGGCGCGTGTACTTGTACGTCTGCACGGCGACCCAGCCACCCAAGCCGGCGTGCTCCACGATGTTCTGGCACGACTCACTGAGCGTCATGCCGAACGATCCGGTCACGGCGGTATCGAGATTGAGCTGGCCGTGCAGGATGTCAGCGGCCTTCTGCTGAATGCGCCCCACCACGCCGTGCACGTCGTCGCTCTTCACGATCGGCGTGATCTCGAGGAGCACGTCACTCTCGTGCGCCTCGCGCGCCCGCGGCACATGCCCGTGCATTTCGTACAGCTCGGCGGCGTAGCGGAAAAACCCCGTGCGCGACCAGTACGACACGGTGTCGGGGTTCTCCGGCACCGCAAAGCCCATCAGCTGCTGACGCGATTGCGCGACGCACAGCAGGGCGGTGAGGCCATATGGCGAGGCCCAGCGTGCATGGCGCGCGTCCACGAGGATCTTTTCATCCTCGGGCAACGGGGCCAGCTGCTCGATCACCTGCTCGAACGACTGCTCGTCGAGCGAGGGCGGCACGCTGATGACGGTCGTCACGTGGTGCTGAGCTCTCCGCGGAGGTGATTCGCAAGGCCGGTGGCCCCGCGATGTTCGACATTGCGTGAGGCGGCCCGATTCGCGGCCGCCATGGCATCCGTCAACTTATCACCCGCAAGCAGTCGCGAGAAATGGGTGGCGCCCCACACATCACCACACCCGGTCGGATCGCCGGGCCCATCGATGCGCGGCGCGACACCGGGAATGAGCGCCGTGCGAATCGCCCCGAACGCACTGGTCCCGCCCCGCGGTGATGTGGACAGCGCAGCGTTGTGATGTTTGTGGGGCGCGCGGTCGTGCAGCGTCTCCACACCGGGCGCGGCGAAGTAGGCGGCGCCGCGCTTGCCGAGCGTCACGCACAGGATCGAGACCCCCGCGGCCATGGCCGTGGCGGCCAGTGCCATGGCGTCGGGCGCCATCAGGTGCATCTCGTCTTCGTTGACCTGCAGCACGTCAAAACAGCCGCACCAGGCCGCGACATCCGGCAGCGGGCGCGGCGTCCGGAGCCCGTCGGCCTGTACGGCCATCACCAGCATGTGCAGGTCGCAGTAGATCGGCCCCGTGAAGTGCTGGCGAATGAGCTGCGCCGTTTCGAGGTCCAGCTCCCAGCCGCTCAGCAGGTTGATGTAGAGCGCGTCGAGATGGGCCGCATCGAGCACTGGCTTGAGCCCCAGCCACGTCCAGCCGGGCACTCCACCCGTGAGATGCTCGCTGCGCCGTTCGTCGTCGAGGTAGCGCAGTTCGACGCGATTGTTGGGGTAGGGCACACCGATCAGCGCCGCATCCGGGGCCATGCGGCGCAGGCCCCGGCAATAGAGCTGCGCCTTGTCCACGAGGTCGTTGCCGACCATGGCCAGCGGCACGATCTCCCACGCGTCGGTCAGCGCCGCGTCGAGCGCCGAAAGCGAATAGGTGATACCGCCCCACTCTTCGATGGGCACACTGCGCTTGTCGCGCCCGTGGAGCACATCCCACACGAACGATCCGATGACGCCGAGGCGCTTCTTGCGCGCCGGCGTGGCGGTGGGGCTGACGCCAACGCTCACGGGGACCTCGCTCAGGCCGGCGGTTGGCCGGTGGTCTGGGCGATGAAGCTCGCCACGGCGCCCACCACGCCGGCCGTCCCCGGCAACGTGCCGGGCACGATCCGACAGGCATCGGACACGCTCTTGAACGCGCGGCGCCGCACTTCCGTCCGCAGCGGGCCAAAGAGCGCTTCACCGGCCTGCGTCACGCCACCGGCGAGCACCACGACATCGGGATTGAAGATGTTCAGCAGATTCGCGATGCCGGTGCCCAGGAACTTGGCCGTGTCGCGCACGAGTTCGAGCGCGATCGCGTCGCCCTGCGCCGCGGCCTTGTATACGATGGCGGCGGTGATGAGCGACAGATCGCCGTTCACCATGCCCGGCAGGATCGACGACTCGCCGCGGGCCAACGCCTCGCGCGCGCGCCCGGCGATCGCGCTGCCGCTGGCGTAGGCTTCGAGGCAGCCGTAGTTGCCGCAGCCGCACTGCCGGCCGTTGAGGTCCACGGTGATGTGTCCGATCTCGCCCGCCGCATCGGTGGAACCGTGATACAGGCGGCGATCTACGATCACGCCACCGCCGACGCCGGTGCCGATCGTGATGCCGATCATGTTGCGCCCCCCGCGCCCGGCACCGAGCCACCACTCGCCATAGGTGGCGCAGTTGGCGTCGTTGTCGATCTTGACCGGCAGCCCGGTGAGCGCCGTCATCTTGGACACGAGCGGGAAGTCGTGCCACTGGAGATTGGGCGCCACGAGTACGAGCCCGCGCTCGCGATCCACGGTGCCCGGCGCGCCGAGGCCGATGCCCAGGATGTTCTCGCGCGGCACGCCGCCTTCGCGCACCGTGGTCTCGATGCACGTCTCGACCATGCGCGCCATGCGGGCCACGACGGCGTCGGCGCCTTCGCGGGCGAGCGTGGGTTCGGACGCCTCGCCATACAGGCGCGAGCCGTCGAGGGACATCGCCGAGACGACGATGTTGGTGCCACCGAGATCGATCCCGATGACGAACTGGGAGGAGGGAGAGTTCGGCATGTGGATCACAAAACTAATGGAACGGCGTTAACGGTGCCGCGCCCCGCTCGTCCTCCGGGGTATGACGCCCTCTGCTGAATGGCACCGAATGCCCGGCCGGCTGCTGGCTGGCGCCCTGCTGCTCGCGACGCTGGCGGCGTGCGGCGGTACGGCCGAGACCACCACCGCCCCGGGGTCGTCCACGCCGCCGATCGATGCGCGGACGTTACCGATGTACTTCCCGACCGCCACCGAATCGTGGCCGACGGTCTCCCCCACGGCGTTGGGGTGGGATTCGGTGGCCCTGACTGCCGCCCTCGACTGGGCGGGGACACAGAACTCCACCGCGGTCCTCGTCACGTGGCGCGGCCGCGTCGTGGCGGAGCGCTACTGGAACGGGTGGACGGCCACCACCGACAGCATCATCGCCTCGGCCAGCAAGAGCGTGCTCGCCACGCTGATCGGACAACTGCAGGCCGAAGGGCGCGTGACGCTCGACGCCCCGGTCAGCCAGTACCTCGGGGCGGGCTGGTCGCGCGCACCGTCCACCGAGTCGCGCATCACGGTGCGGCACCTCATGCAGATGGCGTCGGGGCTCAACGACTCCCTGCAAGCGGTCGTCGCTCCGGGCAGTCGCTTCTACTACAACAACCCGGCGTACTACCAGCTGTTCAAGGTCGTGGTTCGCGCCACGGGGCAGGACATCAACACGGCGACCCGCACCCGCCTGCTCGCGCCAATCGGCAGTGCCTGCAGCTGGCGTCCCAACATCGATACCGGCGAGTTGGGGTACATCCTGAGCTGCAATACACGCGACATGGCGCGGTTCGGATTGCTCGCACTCAACCGTGGGCGCTGGAGTGGCACGCGGGTCGTGAGTGACTCGACGTGGATCGACCAGCTCTGGCGCCCGGGCCCCACCGACAACGTGTCGTATGGTATGCTCTGGTGGCTCAACGGGGGGAGCAGCTATCGGCTGCCGGGGCCGTATCTCCTGCCGACATACGCCGGTATGCTAATTCCGTCGGCGCCGCGTGATCTGGTCGCGGCGCTCGGCAAGGGCGACAAGAAGATCTACGTCGTGCCCAGCCTCGAGCTCGTGGTGGTCCGCCACGGAGCGGAAGCTGATGTCTCCGGAGGCAATCCGCTCGCCTCGTCGGCGTTCGACGAACAGCTCTGGCAGCGGTTGAAGGTGGCGCTGCGCTACTGAGTCGGCCGTTCGAGTTCGGTGATGGCGCGCATCATCCGGCCAACCGGCAGATCCCGCATGCACCGCCAGTGCTTTAACGGGCACTGTTGCGGCCCGTGCGCGTTGCACGGGCGGCAGCCCAGCGTGTAGCGCTCGACGACGGTCTGGCGTTCAGCGAGCGGACCAAAGCCGAGCGCCGGCACGGTGGGGCCGAAGACGGCGACCGTGGGGGTATTCATGGCGCTGGCCAGATGGAGCGGCGCGGAATCGTTGGTGACGAGCAGGCGGGCACGCGCGAGCAGCGCGGCGGATCCGAGCAGCGACAGCCGACCCGTGGCATCCACGACGGGCGGGCCTCCGGCCTGCGCCACCGCCGCAGCAATCGCGGCCGCCAGCGGGGTATCGCCACCCGCCCCCAGCACCACGAGACGTGCCCCCGTGGTCGAGCGCGCCAACTCGGCCGCGAGTGCGTCGTAGCTGGGCCAGCGCTTGGTGGCCCACACGCTCCCCGGCGCCAGGGCGATCAGCGGTTCGCCATCGGCGACACCGGCGGCGCGGAGCAGGGCATCGACCGCATCCTGATCCACCGCGCCCGGATACAGCGAGGGGCGGGCGCTCGTCGGCACACTGGTGTCGCCCGCTGGCGACGCCAGCTGCCAGAGTCGCACCGCATGATGCTGGTCCTTCGCGTACGGCACCCGCCGCGTGTACAGCACGCGCCCGCTACTGGTGGCGAAGCCGATGCGTTCCGGAATGCCGGCGAGCCACGCCAGACTCGCCGTGCGCAGCGATCCCTGCGCCATGAAGGCGCGCGTCGCGCCCGTGGCCTTGAGCGCATCGGCCACCCGTCGTACGCCGCGCCACCCACGATCGGCGCCGCGCTTGTCGAAGGCAATGACGCTGGCCACGGCGGGGTGATTCGCGAGCACCGCCGCATTCGCCGGCGTGGCCACCACATGCACAAGGCCCTCACGCGCCAGCCGCTCGAGGAGCGGGGTCGTGAGGACCATGTCACCCAGGAAGCTGGTTTGGAGGACGGCGGAGATCACCCCGCGTCAATCCACCTGAAGCACGGCCAGGAACGCCTCCTGCGGAATTTCCACGCTGCCAACCTGCTTCATGCGCTTCTTGCCTTCCTTCTGCTTCTCCAGAAGCTTGCGCTTGCGCGAGATGTCGCCGCCGTAGCACTTCGCGAGCACGTCCTTGCGGAGCGGCTTCACGGTTTCGCGCGCGATGACCTTCTGGCCGATCGTGGCCTGAATGGCCACTTCGAACAGCTGCCGCGGGATGAGCTCCTTGAGCTTTTCCGCCACCTTGCGGCCCCATTCGTACGCCTTGTCCTTGTGCACGATCACCGAGAACGCGTCGATCGCGTCGCCGTTGATGAGCATGTCGAGGCGCACGAGGTCGCTCGAGCGGTACTCGAGCATTTCGTAGTCGAGCGAGGCGTACCCGCGGCTCACCGTCTTCATCTTGTCGAAGAAGTCCAGGATGATTTCGCCGAGCGGGAACTCCCAGTCGAGCTCCACGCGCACCGTGTCCAGAAAGCGCGTGTTCTTGTAGATGCCGCGACGCTCCATGCCCAGCGTCATGATCGGCCCGATGTAGTCGGACGGACACATGATGCGGGCGCGCACGTACGGCTCCTGCACATCGTCGATCACCACCGCCGGCGGCATCAGCGCCGGGTTCTCGACCAGCATCTCGGTGCCGTCGGTTTTGGTGACGTGGTACTCCACGCTCGGCACCGTGGTGACGAGGTCGAGATCGTACTCGCGCTCCAGGCGCTCCTGCACGATTTCCATGTGCAGCAGCCCCAGGAAGCCGCATCGGAAGCCGAAGCCGAGGGCCGTGGACGTTTCCGGCTCGTACTGCAGCGACGCGTCGTTGAGCTTCATCTTCTCGAGCGCGTCGCGCAGCGTTTCGTACTGCGTCGTGTCGGTGGGGTAGATGCCCGCGAACACGAACGACTTCACTTCCTGATAGCCGGGCAGCGCCTCGGCGGCGCGGTTGTCCTTGTCGAAGATCGTGTCGCCGGCGCGCGTTTCGCGCACCGAACGCACGGCCGCCAGTACGTAACCCACCTCACCGGCGCGCAGCACGTCGGTGGGCACCTGCCGCAGCTGCAGGTACCCGACTTCGGCCACTTCGTAGACGTTGTCGGAGACGCCGAAGGTGATCTTCATCCCCTTCCGGATCTCACCGTCCACGACGCGAATGCTCGGAATGGCGCCCCGGTACTTGTCGTAGTACGAATCGAAGATGAGCGCGCGCAGCGGGCCGTTCAGGTCGCCCTTCGGCGGCGGCACGCGCTTCACGATCTCTTCGAGGAGTTCGGGGACGCCCGTGCCTTCCTTGCCACTCACACAGAGGACGTCTTCCGGCATGCAGCCGATCAGGTCCACCACTTCCTGCCGCCGCCGCTCGGGCTCGGCGCCCGGGAGGTCGATCTTGTTGAGCACCGGGATGATCTCGAGCCCGGCGTCCATGGCGAGGAACAGGTTGGACAGCGTCTGCGCCTGAATGCCCTGCGACGCATCGACCACCAGGATGGCGCCTTCACAGGCAGCCAGCGACCGCGACACCTCGTACGTGAAGTCTACGTGCCCCGGGGTGTCGATCAGGTTGAGCTCATAGCCCTGCCCGTCGCGCGCGGTGTAGCTCATGCGCACGGCGTTCAGCTTGATCGTGATGCCGCGCTCGCGCTCGAGGTCCAGCGTATCGAGCACCTGCGACTTCATTTCGCGCTTCTGCAGCGTGCCCGTGACTTCGATCAGCCGGTCCGCGAGCGTGGACTTGCCGTGATCGATGTGGGCAACGATGCAGAAGTTGCGGATGTGGCTGAGGTTCAAACGGCCTTCCTATAGTGTGGCGGTGCTGTACAGCCTTCAATGATAGTGGGTTAGGGGAGGGTTCCTGTAGTCTGCGGCCGTCGGGCGTCCGATATCCGAGGTGAGTAACCCCCGAGAGCTCAGGGGGAAGGACGTCAGGGGGAAGGAGTCAGGACTGCGCAAACCGCGGTCCTGACCCCCACCCCCTGACGTTCTTCCCCCTGAGTTCTCGGGGGTTCCCCCAACAAAACGCCGCGAAGCGGCGACACCCCCCGAGCAATTCCCTCCCTCCCCGCGTAAACTCCCCAGATGTCCAGCCTCCGCGCCGACGAACTCGACCCCGCCGTCCTCGCCGCCCTGGGCCACCTCGAACTGGTGGCCCGGTGGACCGTCGACGGGTTCATCAATGGGCTCCACCGGTCGCCGCGGAAGGGCTTCAGCGTGGAGTTCGCCGAGCACCGGCAGTACCAGCCCGGGGACGACCTGCGCTACCTCGACTGGCGCATCGCCGCCCGCGCCGACCGGTGGGTGGTGAAGCTCTTCGAGGAGGAGACCAACGCCCGCGCCATGTTGGTGCTGGACGTCAGCGCCTCCATGCAGTGGTCGGGCGATCCGGCGCGTCTCACCAAGCTGGCCTACGCCGAGCGGCTGGCGAGCGCGATGGCGCTGCTGCTGCTCCGGCAGCGCGATGCGGTGGGGCTCATTCGCTTCGACGCCCAGCTCCGCGATGTGGTGCCGCCGCGGTCGGCGCGGACCCAGTGGCGGCGGTTGGTCGCGGCCTTCTCCGAGCCCGGCGGCGGTCGCGCCTCCAACGTGAAGGACGCCCTCATGGCCGCCGGCAAGCTGGTGCGCCGGCCGGGGTTCGTGGTGCTGTTGTCCGATCTGCTGACCGATCCCACGCCCGTGGCCGACGCCGCCAAGACGCTGCGTGCGCGCGGGCATGAGGTGCTGGTCCTCCACATCATGGACCCCGCCGAGCGGGATTTCCCGGAGGCCGGGGAAGCACGCTACCGCGACCCCGAGTCGCAGGCGGAAGTGCCGGCCACGCCCGGCGAAGTGCGGCAGAGCTATCGTCAGACCGTGCAGGAGGCGCTCGCCGACTGGAAGGGCGCCATGACCCGCTCCGGCGCGCGCTATGCGCTGGCGTATACCGATGAACCGTTTGGCCGTCCGCTCCGCTATCTGGTGGGTGTGAATGGCCGCGGCGCGATGATCTGAGCGCGCACTGATGGCGTTTCTTGCCCCCGCGTTTCTGGCGCTCGGCCTGCTGGCCGGCGTCCCCGTCCTCGTCCACTTCCTGCGGCGCCGCATCGGCCGCACGGTGGCCTTTCCGGCCGTGCGCTATCTCGCGCGGATGGAGCAGGAGCACAGCAAGGATCTCAAGCTCAAGAATCGGTTGCTGCTGTTGCTGCGCATCATCGCCTGTCTCGCGCTCGCGCTGGCGGCGGCGCGCCCGATCGCGCGGCTCTTTGGCGTGGGGCACGCGCCGGTCGCGCTCGCGCTGGTCATCGACAACTCCATGAGCAGCGGCGTCGTGGCCGATGGTCGCGCGCGCTTTGACAGCGTGCGCGCCGAGGCGCGTCGCGTGCTGAACGATCTCTCGGGCGATGATCGCGCGTGGCTGGTCACCGCCGATGGACGCGTGATTGGTGGCGCGCCGGCGGCGCTGACCGAGGCGCTCACCGCCATGACGCCGCTCGGCGGGCGCGGCAATCTCACGCTGGCCACGCAGCGGGCCCTCGGGCTCGCGCGGAGCGGCGCCCCGCGGACGCCGGTCGTCGCGCTGGTGAGCGATGGGCAGCGGAGTGAATTCGTGAGCGACAGTGTGGTGGACGCCGGCCCGATCCCCATCGTGGCGCTCACCGTGGGCGGCAGTGCCGTCGCCAATCGCGCGGTGCTCGACGCGCGCCCCGATCCGGTCCGCTGGACGCCCAGTGGCAGTGTGTCGCTGGCCGTCGCCGCGAACACCACCACACCGTGGCGCCTCACGCTCGATGGTCGGACGGTGGCCCGTGGCGATGCGCCGGCCGCCACCATGGCGGCGCCGGCCCGCATCACGCAGAAGCTTGCGAGCACCGGCTCGGGGTGGATGCGCGGCAGTGTGGAACTCGATGCCGATGCGCTCCGCGCCGACGACACCCGCTGGTTCGCCATTCGCGTCGCGCCGCCGCCCATGGTGGTCGTGCGCAATGAAGGGGGGCCGTTCCTGAGCGCGGCCCTGGGCACGCTGGTCGACGAAGGCCGTCTGGCCCGCGGCACGCCGGCCGACGCGCGCGCCGTCATGGTGGGCGGGGCGGACGCCGACGGCACGCGGCTCCCCGTGCTGCTCACCGCGCCGGCCGATCCGCTGCGCGTGGGCGACGCGAACCGTCAGCTCGCGCGCCTCAATATTCCGTGGCGCTTTGGCGCCATCGCGCGCGGGCAGGTGCTCGCCCGCGTGCCCTCCGCCAACGCCGACACCACGTCACCGGCGGTGCGCGCCTTTGAAGGGACCCCGGTGCGCCTGCGCTATCCGCTCGTGTACTCGCCGGGAGGCGGGGCGGCCACCGGTGCCCCCGCGCCCGATACGCTCGCCACGGCAGGCGGGACGCCGTGGGTCGTCGCTGGCGCGGGATATGTGCTGATTGGCTCGCCGCTCGAACCGGAGTCGACCGATCTCCCGCTCCGCGCCTCGTTCGTGCCGTGGGTCCTCGAATCGCTGGCGCGGCGCCTCGGCGACGATGGCCGGCTCATCGAAACCGTGCCCGGGGCGACCATTACCGGCCTGCGCGAGGCCACCGGCCTCGAGCAGCCCGATG
Organism: Gemmatimonadaceae bacterium; assembly: GCA_019752115.1. NCBI lineage: Bacteria > Pseudomonadati > Gemmatimonadota > Gemmatimonadia > Gemmatimonadales > Gemmatimonadaceae > Gemmatimonadaceae bacterium. Next base: position 34,079 of record JAIEMN010000023.1, on the reverse strand, counting down.
GCAAGGTCGTCCCGTTGTCCGGGGACCGGCTCACCGTACCGGCTTCGGCGGGTGTTTACTTTCTCCGTCGCCAGGCAGCTCGCATCGGAGCACTGGTGGTGAATGCGGAGCCTGAGGAGTCGGACGTGGCAGGAATGGCGCAGGACAACGGAAACGCGGCGGCCGGTATGCTGGCCCGCCTGGTGCGCGGCGAGGACGTGGCGGTGATGCGCGCGGCACCCGCCTGGCGGTCGGCGATCTTTGCGCACGCCGCGGGGCAGGCCCTGTTGCTGCCGCTGGTGGCGCTGGCCCTCGCGGCGCTCCTCGCCGAAGCGTACCTCAGCGGTCGCTGAGGCCACCATGGGTCTTCCGCGTCTGCTCGACGCGATCGCCGGCCTCCCGGCGTTCGCCCGTACCCTGCAGGCCCTCCCCGGGCCGGGGAAGTCGCTCCGCCTGGGTGGTCTGGCGGGGTCGTCGGATGCCGTGCTGGTGGGCGCCCTCGCCCGCGCGATGCCGCAGCAGCTGGTGGTCATCGTCACCGACCAGCTGGGCGATGCCGAACGGTGGCTCGCCGATCTGCAGGCGCTCACCGACGACATCCCCATCGCGCTCTATCCTCCGCGCGAAGGTTTTGGCGAAGTCGAGGCCCACGCCGAAGTCGCCGGCGAGCGCGTCGAAACGCTCGAGAAGCTCGCGCGCAGCGGCGTGCGCATTCTGCTCACCACCGCGCGCGCCGTCCTCGAAAAGACGGCGCTCCCCCGCGTGCTCGGCGCCGCCCGCCTCGAGATCCGCAAAGGCGACGAGCGCCGCCCGGAGGAGCTCGCGGCGCATCTCGAGAAGATCGGCTTCGAACGCGTGGACATGGTCGAAGACGTCGCCCAGTTCTCGGTCCGCGGCGGCATCTTCGACATCTACTCGTTCGGCATGGCCGAACCCGTGCGCCTCGAGTTTTGGGGCGACGAGATCATCGAACTCCGACACTTCGATCTCAACACGCAGCGGAGCACGCGCGACGCCGAACTCGCCCTCATCCTGCCCGTGGACATCCAGAGTGATCTGGAAGAGACGACGGATGAGCGCGTGGCGCTCCCCGCGCTGTGGCCAAGCGATACGCTGGTGGTGATGCCGGCGGGGAGCAGTGTGCTCCCCGAGTTCGTGCGCACCTGGGACGAAGCCCAGCACCATATCGAGCTGGCCCGGCGGCGCGGCGAGGAGTTCGTGCATCGCGAGCGGCTCTTCGTGGCGCCACCCGAGATGGCGAGCACGATGGCGCGCTTCGGTACGCTGCGGCTCAACCCGCCACCGCAGCGCGCCACGAGCGCGAACAGCGCCGATGATGCCCCGGTGGGCCCCGAGCCGGACATTGCGTTCCCGACGCGCGCGCCGGAAACCATTTCGCGTGACCTGCGCGTGCTGCGCAAGCTGCAGCGCGATGGGCTCTCCACGCTCATCCTTTGCGACAACAGCGGGCAGGCCGAGCGCCTCGAGGAACTGCTCGGCGAAGATGGCCCGGTGTCGGCGTCGATCGCCATTGGCGTGCTCGGCGGCGGTTTCGTGGTGCCCAATGTGGTGCGTGTCCTCACCGACCACGAGATCTTCCGCCGCGAACGCCGCCTGCGCCGCGCGCGCCGCTACACCACGGGCGCGAGCCTCGATACGCTGGGTGCGCTGAAGCCGGGCGACTATGTCGTGCACCTCGAGCATGGCATCGGCATCTATCGCGGTATCGAGAAGGTCTTCGTTCGCGAAAGCACGATCGAAAGCGCAGTCATCGAGTACGAGGGTGGTGATCGGCTGAACGTGCCGCTGTACCGCATCGATCAGATCGAGCGGTATCGCAGTGCCAGCGATGTCTCCGATGACATGCCGCCGCCGCGGCTGCACAAGCTGGGCGGCAACAAGTGGAAGGCGCAGCGCGAGAAGACGCGCATGGCCATCCTCGAGATGACGCAGGAACTCCTCGATCTGTACGCGCGCCGCAAGGTCACCACACGCGAGCCGCACGGGGCCGACGGCCCGTGGCAGCGGCAGCTCGAGAGCAGCTTCCTGTTCGAGGATACGCCCGACCAGCGCAAGGCCACCGAGGATGTGAAGCGCGACCTCGAGGGCGAGCGCCCAATGGACCGCCTGCTCGTGGGCGACGTGGGCTACGGCAAGACCGAAATTGCCATTCGTGCGGCCTTCAAGGCCGTGCAGAGCGGGCGACAGGTGGCCGTGCTGGTGCCGACCACCATTCTGGCCGAGCAGCACGCGCGGAGCTTTGGCGACCGGTTGGCCGACTTCCCGGTGACCATCGAGGTCATGAGCCGCTTCCAGACCGCCAAGGAGCAGTCGGCGGTCGTGGAGAAGCTCAAGAAGAAGCAGATCGATATCGTGATCGGCACGCATCGCCTGCTGAGCCCCGATGTGGAGTTCGCCGAGCTGGGGCTCATCATCGTGGACGAAGAGCATCGGTTTGGCGTGAAGCACAAGGAGCGCCTCAAGCAGCTCAAGCTCTCCACCGACGTGCTCACGCTCACGGCGACCCCGATTCCGCGCACGCTGCATCAGTCGCTGGCCGGGCTCCGCGACCTGACGCTGATGCAGACCCCGCCGCGCGACCGCTCGCCGGTGCTCACGTTTGTGGAGCCGTTCGACGACGGGCTCATTGAAGAGGCCATCTCCCGCGAGCTCGATCGTGGCGGACAGGTGTTCTTCGTGCACAATCGCATCGAAACGATCGAGGCGATTGCCGATCATCTGCGCCGCCTCGTACCGCGCGCCCGCATCGCGGTGGGGCATGGCCAGATGAAGGAGCGGGAGCTCGAGAAGGTCATGCGGCAGTTCGTCGAGGGCGAGGTCGATATCCTCGTTTCCACGCTCATCGTGGAAAGTGGCCTCGACGTGCCGAATGCGAACACCATGTTCGTGAACCGCGCCGACTACTTCGGCCTCGCCCAGCTGTATCAGCTGCGCGGTCGGGTGGGACGGTCGCACCGCCGCGCCTACTGCTTCCTGCTCGTGCCGGAGCGGGTGGATGAAGACGCCGAGCGCCGCCTGGCGGTGCTGGAGCACCACACCGAACTCGGCGCCGGCTACCGGGTGGCCCTGAAGGACATGGAGCTGCGAGGCGCCGGCAATCTGCTGGGCCCCGAGCAGTCGGGGTTCGTGCATGCCGTGGGCTTCGACCTGTATCTGCGGCTGCTCGACGAGACCGTTCGGCAGTTGGCCGACGGGGGCGGGAAGAAGCCGTGGATCCCCCCCGACGTCAGCATGGACTTCCCGAGCTTCCTCCCCGACGACTACATCGAGTCGCAGGAGGCCAAGCTGGATGTCTACCGGCGGCTCACCGCGCTCCGGGAGCCGGCGGCGATCGAGGCCCTCCAGAACGAGGTGCGCGACCGGTTCGGCGCGCTCCCGGAACCGGCCAAGGCGCTCTTCGGTGGGGCCCTGTTGCGCGTCCTCGGGGCCGCCCTTGGGGTGGACGGGGTGCTTGTGCGCGCCTCTGAAGCCCGTGTTAGTTTCAGGGCTAACGCAGTTCCGCGCCTCAAGGGGCTGTCGGCGGCATTCCACGATGTGCAATTCCAGGTGGATGTCCGCCGCACGCAGCCCTTGGCGCTCAAGCTCACCCGATTGGGTGGCGCGGAGATGCTCGAGGGGCTGGTGCGCGCGCTGCGCGCCCTCGCTCCCACCTAACGGCAACCTTCTGGTTGCCGTCAGGGTCCCACCACCACCAACCACTCCGTGGCCGGAGTCTGCCTGATGAAATTCACCCGTGTGTCCGTCCTCGCCGCCGTGGCGTTTGCCGTTGCTTGCGGCGCGGCGTCCAATCCTGACGTCGCTGCAACCGCTGGCAGCCAGAAGCTCTCGGTCGACCGACTGGCGGGCATCCTGGGCAACTCCCAGGCGCCGCTCGAGAAGGACGTGGCGCGTTCGATCGCCGAGCTCTGGATCAACTACCAGCTCGCCAGCCAGGCCGCGGCCAAGGGCGATTCGCTCAACGATCCCAAGCTGATGCGTGATGCGCTGTGGTCGAACATCGACAACATCCGCGTCAAGAAGTTCTACGAGACCGTCTCCAAGGGCTGGGATACGCTCGCCCCGGGCACGGACGAAGATCGCTACAACAAGGGCGAAGCCTTTGCGGCGCGCCATATCCTCGTGAAGGTCGACGAGAAGGCCACGCCGGAGCAGAAGGCGGCGGCCAAGGCCAAGGCGGAAGGCATCCTCAAGGAAGCCACGCCGGCCAACTTTGCCTCGCTGGCCGCCAAGAGCGACGAGCCGGGTGCCAAGGAGCGCGGCGGTGACCTCGGCCTGTTCGGCAAGGGCATGATGGTGCCGGCGTTCGAGAAGTGCGTGACCGACCTCAAGCCGGGCGAGATCTCGAAGGCTGTCTGCGAGACGAACTTCGGTTACCACATCATCTACCGCTCGCCGTTCGCCGACGTGAAGGACAAGTTCGCGCCGATCGCCAAGCAGCGGAACGTGGCCATCGCCGAGAGCACGTACCTCGCCAAGCTCGAGACGGCGAACAACGTGAAGCTCGAGAGCGGCATCGAGGTGAAGGCCAAGGCGATCGCCAAGAACACGATCGGCTACGCCAAGGACAACTCGACGATTGCCAGTTACAAGGGTGGGGAACTGACGGCCTCGCGCTTCGCCGAGTGGCTGAACGCGTATCCGCCTTCGTCGCAGATCCGTCCGCAGCTGGTGCAGGCGCCGGATTCGATGGTCTCCAAGTTCGTCAAGCAGATCGTCCGCAACGAGCTCGTGCTCAAGCAGGCCGACAGCGCGAAGTTCGTGGCCGACTCGGGCGAGCTCTCGAACCTGTTCCTGAACTACAAGAACGCCCTGACGCAGACGTGGACGTCGCTCGGCGTGGAGCCGGGCAAGCTGGCCGACAGTGCGAAGGCGGGTGGCAGCAAGGACGCGATCGCGTCGGAGCGCGTCGAGAAGTTCTTCGACAAGCTCGTCAAGAACGAAGTGCCGTTCGTGGACGTGCCGTATCCGGTCGTGCGCGCGCTGCACATCAAGTACGACTTCGCGCTCAACGAGGCCGGCCTCGATCGCGTGATCGAGAAGGCCAAGACGGTGCGTGCGTCGGCGGACAGCTCGAAGGCGGGCAAGGCGCCGGCTGGCGCGCCGCCGGCGGGTGCGGCTCCGGGTGGTGCAGCGCCGGCTCCGGCGCCGGCGGCTCCGCCGGCCGCTGACACCGGCAAGAAGAAGTAAGGACGAGGCGGGCCGGAAACCCCGGCCCGTCATACGGGTACCCTGGGGAATGATGCCTCGACTGCTCTCCCTGCTCACCGGCGCCGCGATTGTCGCGGCGCCGGTGTCGCTTTCCCGCGCGCAGGGCGCGGGCTCGCAGCCACCGGCCAAGCCGCCGGTCAAGGCGCCTGCCAAGACGCCGGAAAAGGCCCCCGCGAAGGCGCCCGCGAAGGCACCCGCTGCGGCGCCGACGGCGGTGGCGAAGCCGACGCTGACGGCGGCCGACACGGCCAATCTGCTGCCGCTCGACGGCGTGGCGGCGATCGTCGGCGATCAGGTCATCCTGATCTCCGAGGTCATGGCGGCGGTCAACACCGAGCGCGCCAGCGGGCGCGTGAAGGTGGAGTCGGCCAAGGATCTCGCGAAGGTGGAGACGGACGTCCTCAACCAGCTCGTCGACGCCGAACTGCTCGTGCAGAAGGCCAAGACGGAGAAGGTGGAGGTCAACGACGTCGATATTCAGCTGGATGTCGACAACCTCGAGAAGCGCGCCCGTGCCAGCTTCAAGACCGAGGCCGAGTTCCGGGGCGCCCTCAAGGAGAGCGGCTTCGGCACGCTCGAAGAGTGGCGCAAGATGCAGTTCGATCAGGCCAAGCGCGGCAAGCTGCAGCAGGGGATCATGTCCAAGCTGCAGCGCGACGGCAAAGTCACGGCGGTGAATGTCACCGATGCCGAAATCGCCGACGCCTTCAACAACGTCAAGGATCGCCTGCCGCCCAAGCCGGCGCGCGTTGGCATCCGGCAGATCGTCATCGCCACCAAGGCGAGCGATGCGGCGAAGAAGCGGGCGAAGGACAAGGCGGACTCGCTGCGGGCGGAGCTCGAGAAGCACCCGGAAGATTTCGAGAGCGTGGCCAAGCGCTTTTCGATGGACCCCGGCTCGGCGGAGCTTGGCGGTGATCTCGGCTGGAATCGCCGCGGGCGCATGGTGGCCGAGTTCGACCGCGTCATGTTCGGGATGAACCCGGGCGTGCTGAGCCCCGTGTTCGAAACGCAGTACGGGTATCACATCGTGCGCGTGGACCGGGTGCAGCCGGCGGAAGTGAAGGCGCGCCACATCCTGATTCGCCCCACGACCGACAGCACCGACGAAACGCGGACGCGGCTGCTGGCCGACTCGGTGGCGGCGGCGTGGCGCAAGGGCGGGAGCTTCGACTCGCTCAGCGTGAAGTTCCACGATGAGTCGTCGGGCGAAGAGAAGACCATTCCGGAGTTCCCGCGCGACTCATTGCCGGTGGACTACAAGAATGCGCTCGAAGGGAAGAAGCTGAACGAGATCACGGCGCCGTTCCCGATTCCCGACCCGCAGTCGAACGTGCACAAGTTCGTGGTGGCGCAGGTCACCTTCCTGGATGAAGCCGGCGAGTACACGCAGGCGGAGTACCGGGATCGGATCCGCGATCAGCTGGCCGAAGAGCGGAAGATGCGGCGCCTCATCGACACGCTGAAGAAGCAGACCTACGTGTCGATCCGGTACACGCCCGACCCGAACGCGAAGTGACTGTGCGGCTCGCCCTCACGCTGGGCGACCCGCGCGGCATCGGCCCGGAGATTGTGGCCAAGGCGCTCAACGACCCACGTATCGGGGCGTTGGGCGCCGCGTGGTTTGTGCTGGGCGGCGACGAGGATTTTGCGCCCACCGCCGAGATCGCGGAGCGGGTGAGCGGCTGGCTGCGGCGCGACGAGGGCGCGGAGGGGCGCCTCGCGGCGGCGGGACGCTTTGCCGGTCGCGCGGTAGAGCGCGCGGCGCGGATGGCGCTGGCGGGGCAGGTGGACGGCATGGTCACGGCGCCCCTCGACAAGGCGGCGCTGCTGGCCGGTGGCTACGACTACCCGGGGCACACGGAGATGCTCGCCGCCATCGCGGATGTGCCGACCACGATGATGCTGGCCAGCGACCGCCTGCGCGTGGTGCTCGCCACGACGCACATCGCGCTGCGCGACGTGCCGCGCGCGCTCACCTTTGATGCGCTGCATATCGCGGCGCACGGGACCCGCGAGGGGCTCAAGCGCGACTTCGGCATTCCGGCGCCCCGCATTGCGCTGTGCGCCATGAATCCGCACGCCGGCGACCACGGCCGCTTCGGCACCGAAGACGACGACCTCCTCACGCCGGCCGCGCGCGCCCTGGGGCTCGCCGGTCCACTCCCCGCCGACACGGTGTTCGTGCGGGCCATGCGCGGCGAATTCGACGCCGTCATCGCGCCGTACCACGACGTGGGGATGACCGCCATTAAGGTGGCCAGCTTCGGGAGTGCCGTGAACGTCACGCTCGGCCTCCCCTTCGTTCGCACCAGCCCCGATCACGGCACCGCGCTCGATATCGCCGGGCAGGGGATCGCCAGCGCGGAGAGCATGATCCGCGCGATGGAAGTGGCGGTGGAGATGATCCACCGCCGGAAGAACCCACCACCCGCGACCTAGAGCCCGAGACCCGGAACCGATCAGTTGAGGGTATCGGGTTTTTGGTATTGGGTTGTGGGTGGGAACGGAAACAGGCGGACGCGTCCGCGTCCGCCTGTCATGGAAGGGGAATCTGGTTGGCTCAGGAGCCCGGCGACGACGTGTTTTCCCCGCGGGTCTGCTCGTACTCCGGTCGATCGCTGTAGCCGTATCCACCGAACACTTCACCGCCGCGCATGTAATCGTGGCCGTAGCCACGGCCCAGGGGATATCCGGCGGAGGCGCGGGCGGTGGACGTGGTGCTGCCTCGGGATTCGCTGGGCGTGCCCTGCTGCTCGTTGTGCATCGGTCCCTCCAACGTGGGTGGTCCGAACGGGTGTGTCATGACGGTACGGCGCGGGGACGGCCGGAGCAAGCTGATCCACGGGGCTCGCCGCGCGTCACACCGGCAGGATTCCATCGGGCGCGCCGCCGCACCATCAGGCGAGCCCTGACGCCCGCCCCGCGCCGCGCCAACCGCCCCCGAAAGGTCCGAAAATCGCGCAGGTTGTGGCCAGATCGTGACTTCCGGCCCCTCGCGCCCGTTGAATACGGCCCCCGGACTCCGCTAGCTTTGAAGGCTATGCACATTCGTAACGTCGCCATCATCGCGCACGTCGACCACGGGAAGACGACCCTCGTCGACAAGATGCTCCGCCAGGCTGGGGCTTTCCGCGAAAATCAGGTCGTCGAAGAACGCGTGATGGACTCCAATCCGCTCGAAAAGGAGCGGGGGATCACCATTCTCGCGAAGAACACGTCGATCCGGTGGAAGGACACGAAGATCAACATCGTGGACACCCCGGGGCACGCGGACTTCGGCGGCGAAGTGGAGCGCATCCTGCGCATGGTGGACGGCGTGCTGCTGGTGGTCGACGCGTTCGACGGCCCGATGCCGCAGACCCGGTTCGTGCTCCGCAAGGCGCTCGAACTCGGGCGCACCCCGATCATCGTCATCAACAAGATCGACCGCCCGGGCGCCGACCCGCTGCGCGTGCACGATGAGGTGTTGAGCCTCTTCATCGAGCTCGAAGCCAGCGAAGAGCAGCTCGACAGCCCGGTCGTCTACTGCAGCGCCAAGAACGGGATCTCCACGCTCGACATGGACGTCGAGCCGGTGGACTTCACGCCGCTCTTCGACACGATCGTCAAGACCGTGCCGGCGCCGCCGAATGATTCGGAAGGTCCGTTCCAGATGCTGGTCTCCACGATCGACTACTCGGCCTACCTCGGCCGTCTGGCCATCGGGCGTATCGAGCGTGGCACGGTGCACATGGGCGACTCGATCACCCTCGTCACCACCGACAGCAGCGTGGCCCCGGTGCGCGGCCGCGTGACCAAGCTGTACGGCTACGAAGGGCTCGAGCGCGTCGAAATCGAGCAGGCGTCGGCCGGTGAGATCGTGCAGCTGGCGGGCTTTGAGGACGTCGATATCGGCAATACCCTCACCGATCCGTCGGCCCCCGAGGCGCTCGAAGGCATCAGCGTGGAAGAACCCACCATCAGCGTGGACTTCCTGGTCAACAATTCGCCGTTCGCGGGCAAGGACGGCAAGTTCGTGACGTCGCGGCAGATCCGTGAGCGCCTGTACAAGGAGCTCGAGCGCAATGTGGCGCTCAAGGTCGAGGACACCGACACGACCGACGCCTGGAGCGTCTCCGGTCGCGGCGAACTGCACCTCTCCATTCTCATGGAGACGATGCGCCGCGAGGGCTTCGAATTCCAGGTGTCGCGCCCGCGCGTGATCACGCGCACCGGCGACAATGGCGAGAAGCTCGAGCCGTTCGAGGAGCTCGCCATCGACGTGCCGGAAGACTACCTCGGCGTCGTCATCGAGAAGCTCGGTCCCCGCAAGGCCGAGATGATCGAGATGAAGAACCCGGGGCAGGGGCTTGTGCGCCTGCTGTACCGCGTGCCGGCGCGAGGGCTCTTTGGCTTCCGCAGTGAATTCCTGACCGATACCCGCGGCACCGGCATCATGCACCACCGCTTCCTGGAGTACGGGCCGTGGGCGGGGCCGCTCTCGGGTCGCTCGCGCGGCGTGCTGGTGTCCATGGAAAACGGCACCATCGTGGCCTTCGCCCTCTTCAGCCTGCAGGAGCGCTCGACGCTCTTCGTGACACCCGGTGACGCGGTGTACGAGGGGATGCTGATCGGCGAGAACTCGCGTCCGGGGGACATGGACGTGAACCCCTGCAAGGAAAAGAAGCTCACGAACATGCGCTCGAAGGGCGCGGACGAAGCGATCACGCTCGAGCCGCCCCGCCAGCTCACGCTCGAAAGCGCACTCGAGTACATCGAGGACGACGAGCTGATCGAGGTCACGCCCACGAGCATCCGGCTGCGCAAGCGCATGCTCTCGGCGAGCGATCGCAAGCGCGTCACGCGCGAGGTCAAGCGGGAGCGGGACCGCGCCTCGGCCTGAGCCGGCCGGTCGGGTACGGTAGGGTATGCGGGCGCCTCGGCTGTTCTGCCGATGGCGCCCGCATCATTTTGCGCCGTCGTGCGTAGTTTCGGGTTGCGCCCCGGCGCGGTCCTGCCGATACTCCCGACAGCGCCACCCGGTTCGGTACGGAACCCGGCGTGGCATCACGGTGTCGCACCGACATTCATCTTCCACACTCGCAGGAGAATCGTCTCATGTTGGAGCTGTTCGGGTCGTCGTCGCTGGACGCGCTCGAAGAGAAGGGTCAGTCCTCGGTCTTCGCGGGCGCGTTTGCGCTGGCGGCCGACGACGACGAGGATTTCGACGACGAGGGTTTTGACGACGAAGATCTCGACGAAGACGACGACGAGGAGGATGACGTCGACTTCGAAGACGATGATCTCGACGACGACCTCGATGATGACCTCGACGACGACGATGATGACTTCGACGACGACGAGGACGATGATGACGACGAAGACGACGAGGATTACGACTACGATGATCTCGACGGCTTTGGCGACGAGGATGATCCGGACGCCTGATCCGCGACCGGTACTGGCCTAGGGCCAGCGCGCAGGCCCCGAGCAAGGCCTCGGCAGGGCGCCCTTGTCGGGGCCGCATCATTCAGATACATTATGCGGCTCTGGTAGATTGGCGCACGGCGAAAGCCGACGGGCCTGGTACCGGGCCTGTAGCTCAGGTGGTTAGAGCGCACGCCTGATAAGCGTGAGGTCAGAGGTTCAACTCCTCTCAGGCCCACTGCAGTGTTCACGACAGCGGCGATCCTCAGGGGTCGCCGTTTGTCGTTTGGGGCGCTCCGGCCCCTCCAGCCACCCTTTTCGCCCCCAGCCCGATGGCCGACTCCCGCCCCTGGTTCGTCGCCCCCCGACGGGTTGCCGACTGTACCGTGCGCGTAGCCAGTCGGGCTGGGGTCATCGCCCACGGCAGCACCGACGCCCCCACCGAGATGCTCGCGGAAGCCGTCGCGGCCCTTGAGGGGGACGGGAAGGCCTCGCTGCATCTGGCCTCCGGGAATGGCATCGTGGCCGCCGTGGCCGCGGCTCGTGGCTTCGATGTCACCGCGCTTGATCGGTATGCGCCCCACGCCGAGGCGACCGCGCGCACGCTAGAGGCCAATGACGTGCCGGACGCGCGCACGCGGGCGCGCCACGCTGTGCTGCCGGCCAACGAGCCCGATCCGATTCGCGACCGTTCGCAGTACCTCGTGACGCTGCGCATTCCCACCGATCGCGTGGGGGTGCAGCAGGCCGTCGAAGAGGCGTTTCGCGTGCTGCGCACCGGCGGCACCCTGCTCATGGCCGGCGCGAACGATGAGGGCGCGCGCACGGCGGCCAAGTCGCTCGAGGCGTACTTCGGCAATGCGAGCCTCGAAGCACAGCACAGCGGCTGCCGGCTCCTGCGCGCCACCCGCACGAGCGCGCAACCACTCGGGAACTTCGGGCACGCCTGGACCGATCCGCTGCGCGCCCACGAACTCGTCATCCCGATCGCCGGGATTCCCACGGCCGTCTACACGCGCCCGGGGGTCTTCTCGTGGGAGCACCTCGACGATGCCACCGCCATTCTGCTCGATCTGATGCAGGTCCCCAACGGCGCCTCGGTGCTGGATCTGGGGTGCGGCGCCGGGATCCTGGCCATCGCCGCCGCGCGTCTGAGCGGATCCGGGCGCGTACTGGGCGTGGACGCCGACGCCGATGCCGTGCGCTGCGCGCGGCTCACGCTGCGCGAGGCGGGCGTCTCGAACGTGGAGATTCGCGCCAGTGATGTCGATGACGCGGTGGGCGACGAGCGCTTCGATGTGATCATCACCAATCCGCCCTTTCACCTCGGCAAGGCCACCGAGCTCACGATTCCGCGGGCGTTCATCGATGCCGCCGACGCGCATCTCGCGCCGGGGGGCTCGCTGTTTCTCGTGGCCAATCGCCAACTCCCCTACGAACGCCTCGTCGCCGAGCGCTTTGGCGCCGTGCAGACGTTGCACGACGGCCGTCGCTTCAAGGTGCTCGGCGCCCGGCGATGAGTACGACTGGAGCGCCGGTGCCGAGCCGTTCACGCTGGCGGCGCTGGCTCACGCTCCCCAATCTGTTCACCGCCGGTGTGCTGCTCTGGGCGGCGCCGCGCTGCTGGCCGCATGTGGAAGCGCTGGCCGGCATGCGGCACCGCACCCGCGAGCGCGTGGCGCAGTTCACGGTGACCACGCGTGATGGGCGAACCCTGAACGCCGAATCGCTGCGCGGCCGCGTCGTGCTCATCAACGTCTGGGCCACGTGGTGCCCGCCCTGTCGCGCCGAGATGCCGGCGCTCCGCCAGCTGGCCGACGCGTATGCGGCCGACAGTGTGGTCGTGCTGGGCTTCAGCGTCGATCGTGGCCCCGCGGCCGCCGTCGATGCGTTTCTGCGCGACCGGCACATCACCTATCCCGTCGCGATCGTCAGTGATGGCGTGATCGCCGCGCTGGGGGGCGTGCAGGGCTATCCGACGAGCTTTCTGCTCGATCGGCAGGGCGTCATTCGGCACACGGTGATCGGACCGGTCGGGCCGCTCACCCTGCGTCCGGCGATCCGTCGGCTGGTGGCCGAGTCGAAGGGGTCGCGCCCTTCGTCTTGACGGCGCTCGCCGCAAGCGCGGCGACCTCGTCACCCGTCAGGAGGCGCCATGCCCCCGGCGCGAGATCGCCCAGCGTGACGGAGCCGAACGCGGTGCGGTGCAGCGCCTGCACGTGATTGCCCACCGCCGCGAACATGCGGCGGACCTGGTGATATCGCCCTTCGTGTACGGTTACTGCCACGCGCGTCGCGTCGAGCACGGTGAGCGTGGCCGGAAGCAGCGGGCTGGATTCACCCGCGAGCCGCAACGTGCCGCTCGCAAACTGCTCGGCTTCATCGCCCCGCAACGGCTCGGCGAGCGTGGCCTCGTAGGTCTTGGCGACGTGCGACCGCGGTGACGTCAGCCGATGGTTGAGCGCCCCATCGTCGGTCAGGAGCAACAGCCCGCTCGTGTCGGCATCGAGGCGGCCCACGGTGGCCATCACCGGATCGCGATGCGGGAAGCGTGCCGGCAGCAACTCATACACGAGCGGGGGGCGGTCACTGGTGGAGCAGACGTACCCCACGGGTTTGTGCAGCAGGACGACGCTGCCGGCGGGAGGATCGAGCGGCTCGCCATCCACCAGGATGTCGTGCGGTGGCGGCTGATCGCTGGCGCGCCATGGACGTCCGTTCGCGCTCGTCACGCGCCGCGCGGCAATCAGCGCTTCCGCTTCACGGCGGGTGCCATAGCCGAGTCGGGACAGCGCCCGGGCGAGCGACATCAGCAGCGCCTCACGGCAGCCGGAGCGCGCGCGGTCAGCGGAGCCCGTAGCTCACGGTGGTCACCACGCGAACGCGCTTGACCACCTGCATCTCCTCCGAAATACCCTGCGCCTGATCGCGCGGCAGGATCTCGAAGTATCCCTGCGTGGCGTTGCGGATACCGGAGAGCTCGCTCTGCGAATCCTTCGCGAACTGCTCGGCGGCCTGCCGCGCGCGCGCCGTGGCCTCGGCGATCATCACCGGCTTCAGGTCGTTGAGCTTCGTGAAGACAAAGGTGGGGCCGCCGCTGCCATACTCCTGACCCGACGACAGGACCACGCCTTCGCGCACGAGGTCCGGCACCCGCTGGCTGGCCGCCTGCACCTGGTCAACGAGCGTGGAGCGTACCACGATCGTCTGCCGGATCACGTAGCGCGACGCATTGTCGCCCCCGCCCATGGTGCGGGAGTCCTGCACTGAGAATTCCTGCACCGTCAGCTCGGAGCCGGTGCTGTCGAGCCCCTGCGCATGCAGAAAGGCGCGGACCGCCTTCACGTTCTGCTCGAGTACGGCGTTGGCGCGCGCGAGATCGTTGTCGGTCGCCACGAGACGGAGCGGCCAGATCGCGAGATCGGCCTTGGCCTCCTTCTCCGAAACGCCCTTCACTTCGACGGTGCGATCGGCGGTGCGCATGCGCGCGAAGCCGCCGCCGATGAGCGCGCCGGCGCCGGCCGCACCAAGGGCAAGGACAACAGCGGGGACCAGCAAGGCGGTGCGCGAAGAGTCCGTCATAGCACGTCGGAGGCAGAAGTCGGATGCAAAGTATGCTGGCGGTTACGCCTCGTCCAACGGCAGCCTGATCTCCACGCGACAGCCCCCCGTGGGGAGGTTGCTCATGCGAAACGCGTAGCGATCCCCGTAGAGCATCGCGAGGCGCGACCGGGTATTCGTGAGCCCGATGCCGAGGCCGTCGACGCTCGGGACGGCGGCGAGGAAGCGCCCGCTGGTCGTGAGCAGGCCGTCGAGCCCCTTGCCGTTGTCCTCGACGACGATCTCCATGCTGTTTCCCTGACGGGAGAGGCGCACTTCGATGCACTGGTCGCGGTGGCCCGGCGCGAGGCCGTGCTTGAGGGCGTTCTCCACCAGCGGCTGCAGCAGGAAGCTGGGGATCATCGCATCGACCACCGACGGATCCACCGAAATGTCGGCTTCGAGCCCCTCGCCGTACCGGACGCGGGCAATCTGGAGATACAGCTCGACCAGCTCGATCTCCTGCCAGACCGGAATGACCGACTGGGCCGCACTCCGCAGCGACAGCCGCAGGAGATCGCTGACCCGCACCAGGGTACGCTGCGCGGTGCGCACGTCCATCTCCATCAGCTCGTTGACCGAGTTGAGCGCGTTGAAGAGAAAGTGCGGATTGAGTTGCATGCGCAGCGCTTCGAGGGTGGTGCGGGCGAGCTTCTGCTCGAGCTCCGCCGCCGCGCGATCCCGCTCGCGGTAGCGGCGCACGAACTCGACCATGTACGCGGCGCCGAGCACGGCCCAGTAGAGCACCACCTGAAAGTCGAGGTGGTTGACGAGCACCATGCGCACCGCGAAGGTGTAGCTCGTCACCTGCCCGACGGCGCCGAAGACGTGGTCGAGCCAGGCGATCGCGAGGACGTCTGCGGTGCAAACGATTGCGGTGGCAACCATGTGCGTCGCCAGCCACGGAAGGATTCGCGCCGTGTCGAGCTTGACCCGATCGACCAGGGTGAGGATCAGCTGCGACCAGAGGCTCCAGAGCATCCAGGCGGAGCCCTGCCACAGGAGCGCCGTGCCCAGGCTGTAATGCGTCCCGGAGGCGTCTCCCACGAGGCGCATCTGCACGCCAGCGAGCGTGGCCGGCAGGATCCACACGAGTGCGAACAGCAGACGCGTGAGCCGACGCAGGCGACGGCCCTCGTCGGCGATGGTCAATGGCAGTGCGGGAGCACTCATGCGGGCGCGAGGAGAATCGGGCGATCGGTGGAACTACGAGCCGGCGGATCCGTAGTAATGCTGGGGAGCACGTGCAGCCTGCTGGCTGCACTTTCGCTCGACGGGAAATTGTGCAACCATCCCCTCGTTCTGTGATGTGCGCCAGCGTGACTGTGCCATGATGCATGGGAACGCGCGCACGTGCCATGGTGGATCCTGCCCTTGGAGGGAGAAATCGCGTGCGAGTCCTGATCGTGGATGACGAGGCGCTGGCTCGCCAGCGTGTGCGGCGGCTGCTGCAGAATGAGTCCGACGTCGAAATCGTCGGCGAAGCCGAGTCCGGTCACGATGCGGTGGCGATGATTCGCGAGCTGCAGCCGGATCTGGTCTGCCTCGACGTGCAGATGCCGGGACTGGACGGCTTCGGCGTGCTCCGGGAGCTCGACGGCAGCACGGTGCCCATGGTGCTGTTCATCACCGCCTACGATGAACATGCCCAGCGGGCGTTTGATGTACATGCGGTGGACTACGTCCTCAAGCCGGTCGACGACGAGCGCTTCCGTGCCGCCTTCGACAAGGCGCGCAAGCAGCGGGCGAATGCGCAGGCGGCCGAGCGGCTGGGCGAACTGCTGGAGACGGTGCGCCGGCTCGCGGACGGCGGCAGCGCCGAGCCGAAGGCGGACACCGGGAACGGCGGGGCAGCGGCGCCGGCGGGCGGCGGCGGCCGCTATGCGAGCCGCATCCTGGTCAAGCAGGACGGGCGCATGTTCTTCGTGAAAACCACGGAGATCGACTGGATCGAGGCCGATCGCAACTACGTGCGCCTGCATGTCGGCAAGACCGCGCACACCATTCGCGAGCGGATCAGCCATCTCGAGGAAACGCTCGACCCGCGCCTGTTCGCGCGGATCCACCGCTCGACGATCGTGAACCTCAACCGCGTGCGCGAAATGCAGCAGTGGTTCTCGGGCGATTACGTGGTCATCCTCGAGGATGGCACGCGACTCCGGCTGAGCCGGCACTACCGCGATCGCGTCGAGAAGCAGGTGGGCGTGGGCTGAGTCCCGCCCGGTCCACACCACCTCCATGGGGACCTCGCTATCTTGCGAGGTCCCCATTTTCGTCTCCGTGGCCTTTCCTGACCTCACTCCGGTGCCGCCAGCCAGCTGGCAGTCGCTCGTCGTGTCGCTGCTCGTGCGGGCGCGCATGCGGCCGCACGCCCATCGGCCCATCGATCCGCTCTGGGTGCGGAGCCAGATGGGCCGTCCGCGTGCGGCGCGGCGGTTGATGGCGCGTGCCACCGGGGCGCACTATCGGGAGCTGCCGCCGAGTGCCGGCTGGCCGGGGGGCGAACTGCTTACCCCCCCGCAGGCGAGCGATACGTCGCCGGTCCTGCTGTACCTCCACGGGGGCGGCTACATCGCCTGCTCGCCGGAAACGCACCGCTCGCTCGTGGGCTCGCTGGTGCAGCGCCTCGGCGCGCACGGGTATGTCCCGCGCTATCGCCTGGCACCCGAGCATCCATATCCGGCGGCACTCGACGATGCGAAGGCAGCGTATCGCCATCTGCTGGATGTCGTGGGAGTCGCGCCCGAGCGGCTGGTGGTCGCCGGCGACTCCGCGGGGGGCGGGCTCGCACTCGCGCTTGTGATGGCCGCGCGTGATGCCGGCTGGCCCCTCCCGGCGGCGGTGGTCACATACAGCCCGTGGACCGATCTCGCCGGCACGGGCGCGTCGCTCGACGAAAACACTGAGCGGTGCGCGATGTTTGCCGGTGACACCATTCGCCGGGCGGCGCAGTTCTACGCCGGCGCGGCGGATCCCCGGACGCCCTATCTCTCCCCGCTGTATGGGAGTTATCACGGCTTTCCGCCGCTGCTGCTGCATGCGAGCACCGACGAAGTGCTGCGCGACGATACGCTCCGGGTCGCGGCGCGTGCCCGAGAGGCCGGCGTCGCGGTGGAGCTGGCCCTCTGGGCGCGCGTGCCACACGTCTGGCAGTTCTTCGCGGCCGTGCTCCCGGAGGCGCGGGCGTCGTTGGCCGCCACCGAGGCGTTTGTCCGTCGGCAGCTCGAGGCGGTACGCGCCCGGGTGTGACCGGGGTCGCCGTTACGTTCGAACATCGGCGCCCCCGGGCGTGACGATTCGTGACGGGGCACGGGCGCACGCCGTCCTGCGCTCAGTAGCCCCCGCCATGACCGACATCTTCCCCGTCTATCGCCCACCCGACTGGTATCCGCTGCAGCGTGCGCTGTCTGCGGTGTTCGGGATCGCCGCGACCGATGCCAGCAAGAGCTTCTGGTTCATCGGCTACGTCGAGGGGCCGGTGGACGTCGGGGAGTTGCGCCTCTACGAGCACAGCACCACCCGCCGACGGATCGCCCTCGACGCGCACGGCAGTGCCTTTCGCTTCGTGGAGTCCATCGGACACTACGTGCGGGTCGATGATGAAGCGGCGTTGATCGAGGCGCTGGTGTGAACCGGCGCGACGCGACCGATACTTCTCCCTGATGGCGAATGAGTTGAGCGGCGTCCCCGGCATGCGCAGCGTGCCGCTCCCGCCGGGCGCCGCCGTGCGCCCGGTGGAGCCGTCGCGCGCCCTGGTGCCGCCGCTCGAGGCCATTGAGACCACCTCGGCCGGGCAGGATGTTCCGCTCGGGCGGAGTGGCGTCTCGGCGCTCGATGTCCTCCTGACCAGCGATTTGGTGGTGGAGCGCGAGGCCGTCGCCCCCACCGCGCTCGAGATGGGGCTGGAGCAGGCCCGCGGGGCGCTCCTCCGGCAGCAGCCGGGCGAGGCGCTCGAGGCGCTGGACGCCGTGTGGTCGCGCGCCGCGCAGAGCGAAGAAGGGTGGTATCTGCGCGCCGGCGCTCTGGTGCTCCTTGGGCAGCCAGCGGAGAGCGATCGCGTGGCGGGAGAGGGACTCGAACGTGCGCCCCAGAGTGTGGCGCTGCGCTTTCTGCAGTCGGTTGCGCGTGCGCTCGGCGGCGATCTGACGGGCGCCCGCGCGGCGTTGCTCGGCACGCTTGATACCGCGCCCGGACACCCGGTGCTGGTGGCGCAGCAGGTCATTCTGCAGGCGCGACAGGGGCGGAGCGGGGAAACGGGGCCGTTGCTCGAACGGCTCTCGCTCGCGTTCCCGGATCATCCGGCCACGGCGTGGGCGCAGCGCGAGGTCCGGACGAGTCGCGCCGATCTCACCCGAGCCGCCAGTCGCGCCTCGAGCTTCCGCGACTGGCCCACGGCGGGCGGTCCGAGCGCTCGCCCGACGGCGTCGCTGGAGGTGGCCGAGGTGGTCGTGCCCGAGGAAGCGCCGGTGTCGCGCGTGGCCACGCCCGCGACCGGAGCGCCGCGCACCACGCCACCGAACGGGGGGAGCGTGCGTGACACCACCGCGGCCGCCGGGCCCCGATCCGCGACGCCATCGGGCCCATCGTCCACCGCGCCCGCGCCCGCGCCCGCGCCCGCGCCGGCGCCGGCGACGACGGGGACTGACGCGTCGGCGACGGAAGCGCCCACCAAACCGCATTGGTTCGAACCCGCGCCCCCGCCGGTCCGGCCGCGCACGGTGGCGACCGACGACGGGCGCGACCGCACCGCCCACGCGTCGGCGAGTGCCACGTCGAGCGCGTCGGCGGGTGCGACGTCGAGCGCGTCATCGAACGCCGCGTCCAGTGCGTCGCCGAACGCCGCGTCGGCGGGCGCACCGCACGCGGCGCGAGACGGAGCGGCCGACGTGCGCGCGGCGACGGCGGGTACGCCTGATGGCGACGCGCTCGGCGATGCGACGGGCGAGGCCGCGTTCAGCCGACTCGGCGTGCGTCTCAGTGTGGCCGGGACGAGCGACGCCTTGGAGGCCACGCGAGGGGTGTTGCGCAACTTCTCGAGCGGCGGCACGCTGGCCGGTGGCGTGCTCCCGGATCAGGCGCATGCGGCCCGCACGGTGCTGGCGGCCGTGGTAAGCGCGTTGCGCAATGAGCCGACCACGGCAGGCGCCTCGCCCGTCGCACTGCTCATGCGGCAGATCGTGTCGGCGTTGCGCGATGGGCGCGTGAGCGAGCTGCCGCGGATGGTGGCGCGCGATGCCCGCATGGCGCCCTGGCCGCAGCGGCGGTGGATCGAGGCGATGCTGCGTGAGGTGGCGCCCGTCGCCATCGGCGTCGGCGACGGGCCACGCAGTGCGCGTGTGGCCACGCCGACGTCGGGCGCGTCCGCGTCCTCGATGGATCCGTCATCGGTCGCCGGTGCCTCGCGCCGGACGCCGGCCGATACGCCGACGGTCGCGCACTTCGACACCCTGCTGCACGATCTTCCTCCGGATGGGCCCGAAGTGCCCGTCCGACTCGGGCTCGGACTCCTTGCCGACTCCGCGGCGGCCCGACAGGCCGCGCTGGTGGATGCCGCGGCGCTCGAGACGGCCGGCGCGGTCGTGACTCCGCCCGATGGGCGCGTCATCGCGGCGATGACCGGGGTGCAGTACACCCCGGGGCCGACGGCGCCGTTGGACCTGGGTACGGTGCTCCCGCCCATCCTGGCGCTCACCGTGGCGTTGGCCGCGGGCCTCAATGGCGCGACGACCGTTGCCCTGGTTGCGTTGGGCGTGACGGTGTGGCTGGCCGTCCGGCGCCGAACGATCAGTGTCACGCCGGCGCCCACGCGGCGCGCGGCGGTGCCGCCCGGCGCGACCGTCGAGGTGGCCGAGCCCGATGGAGCGACCGGGATCGATTAAATTGCACGGCTGCTCCCGTCTGGCGCGCCCGCTCACCCGCGGGGGCGACGCGGCGAGGCACCTCAACCGATCCCGAACATGTCCAAGAGTGCGTCTGCGCCGGTCTCGGCGTTTTTGCGTCATCACTATCGCCACTTCAACGCCGCGGCCCTGATCGACGCGGCCGATGCGTACAACGCGCATCTGGCGAACGGTGGCAAGATGATGATCACGCTGGCCGGTGCGATGAGCACCGCCGAGCTCGGACTGTCGCTCGCCGAGATGATCCGGCAGGACAAGGTCCATGCGATCACCTGCACGGGCGCGAATCTCGAGGAGGACATCTACAACCTCGTCGCGCATGACCACTACGAGCGGGTGCCGAACTATCGCGACCTCACGCCGCAGGATGAACAGGCGCTGCTCGACAAGCACTTCAATCGCGTGACCGACACCTGCATTCCCGAAGCGGAAGCGATTCGCCGCATCGAAAAGGCGGTGCTCGACGAGTGGATGGCGGCCGATCAGGCGGGGGAGCGCTATTTCCCGCACGAGTTCATGTACCGCATCCTGTTGAGCGGCAAGCTGGAGCAGTACTACCAGATCGACCCGAAGGATTCGTGGATGCTCGCCGCGGCGCAGAAGAACCTGCCGATCATCGTGCCGGGCTGGGAAGACTCCACGACGGGCAACATCTTCGCGTCGCATGTGATCGACGGCAATATCAAGAACGTGCACACGGTGCGCAGCGGCATCGAGTACATGATCTACCTCGCCGATCACTACACGAACGTCACCAAGGACGCCTCGCTCGGCTTCTTCCAGATCGGCGGCGGCATCGCCGGCGACTTCCCGATCTGCGTGGTGCCCATGCTGCATCAGGACCTGCAGCGCACCGAGGTGCCGCTCTGGGGGTACTTCTGCCAGATCAGCGACTCGACGACGAGCTATGGGTCGTACTCGGGCGCGGTGCCGAACGAGAAGATCACGTGGGGCAAGCTGGGCATCGACACGCCCAAGTTCATCATCGAGAGTGACGCGTCGATCGTGGCGCCGCTCGTCTTCGCGCTGGTGCTCGGGCAGTAACCCCGCCCAACACCACGCGCGGCTAGAGGGAATCGTCGGGCAGCATCTGCGGCACGCGCAGGCGCTGCCCGACTTTTATGTCGTCGGTCGTGAGCTGATTGAGCTGCCGCAGGACATCGGGTGACGTGCGGAAGCGCCGCGCCAGGCCGGTGAGTGTTTCGCCGCGCTGCACGACGTAGGGCACATACACGGCGGCGGTCGGCGCCGGCGCGCGCAGCTCTTCATCGAGCCGTTCGAGTTCACGCGTGGCGCTGCGACGCGCCAGCGCACTCGCCTCGGCGACCTGCTCGGCGTCGCGCCACTCGGCGTCGTTCACGATGAAATCCACCTGCGCCGTGGGCGTGCGCAGCACCAGGCCGCGCAGACGCCCGCGCCAGATCGTGCGCGGATCGAGCGTGAACGCCGCATCGTAGGGATAGCTCTCGACGAGCAGTTCGAGGGGGCCATCGTCGCGCGGGCGGAGCAGGGGCGTGGGTGGCGCGCCCACGTACAGCAGCCGCCGGTCGGTCGCGACCACCACGCCGAACGATTCTCGCCACATGTCCGTCCAGCGGCGCTGGGAGGCGAACGCCCGCGCGACCACGTGTTCGCCGCCCGACAGCTGGGCCGCGACCTCGCGCAGGGCGGCGTCCCGCGCCACGCGTCGCGCGCCAACCGGGGGCACGATGGCCGCCGCCGCGACCAGCGCGACGGTGGCGAGCAGCGCCGTGGAACTGGTGAGCGCCACCAGCACCCGTACGGCCAGGCTGCGGCTCGGTCGTGGCGGCGCGGCCGCCCCCGCCCGGAACCACCCCGGCGCCGGACGCGTCAGCGGCGTTCCGGCGGCGGTGGCGTCGGGGAGCGGCGTCAGGTCGGGGGCGGGCGGCGGGGTCGTCACCTACGAAAGATAGAAAGATCGCCGGTCGGAATGCTTGCCAATACGCATTGGCAGCGGAATATTGTCCGGCGATGGTCCTCCCTCCCTCGGGGCGCCGCGTCACCGTCCATGACGTCGCCGCCCGCGCCGGTGTCTCCCAACCCACCGCGTCGCTCGTCCTCTCGAATCATCCGCGGGCCCGCGTGGCCGTCGCGACACGGCAGCGCGTGCTCGACGCGGCGGCCGAGCTTGGCTATCGCCCGAACGTCGTCGCCCGCTCGCTGGCGCGGCGCCGCTCCTTCGCGCTCGGGCTCATCGTGCCCGACCTGCGCAATCCGTTCGTGGCCGATGTGATCACGGGCGCCGAACGGGTCGCGGCGGATGCCGGGTACGCGGTGCTGCTCTGCGATCAATCGAGCCGCGACATCAAGCAGCATCTCGATGTGCTGCTCGCGCGGCAGGTCGATGGCATTCTGCTCGATGCCGTCGGGGCGGCCGCCCTGCCGGCCGAAGCACTGGCGGGGATGCACGTCGTGCTGATCGATGAACCCAGCGAGCGCTGGCCCGGCGTGGCGACGGATGCGGCCGAGGCGGGGCGGCTCGCCGCCCGGCATCTGCTGGAGCTCGGCCATCGTCGGATCGGCTTCGTCGGACCGGCGTCCGACGTCTACGCGTTCCGCATGCGGGAGCGCGGCTTTGTGCGTGCGCTGCGCGAGGCGGGCGTGAGCATCGATTCGGCGCTCTGGCGCCGCGCACCAGCCACCGTGTCGGGCGGCCGGGATTCCATGCGCGCGTTGCTCGCGGCGACCTCGCGACCCACGGCGGTCTTCTGCGCGAACGACCTGATGGCGATCGGCGCGGTGAAGCAATGTCTCACGGCGGGCGTGCAGCTCCCGCGGGACCTGTCCCTGGTGGGGTGTGATGACATCGAACTCGCTCGATACGTGACTCCTGAACTGACCACCGTGGCGATGCCGGCGCGCGAACTTGGCGCCCGCGCTGCGCGTCTGCTGCTGCAACAGATCGACCGCGCGGCGCGCCGCGTGACCGGGCCCTCCACACCATCCACCAGCCGACCGCTGCGGGTGCGACTGGTGGCCCGCGGCACGAGCGGTGCCGCGCCCGAGGCGGTCGTATGAGTGCGCCGCAGATTCCGATCGGCGATCGCGAGGCCGTCATCATCGGCACCGGCAGCGCTGTCCCGCGGCGCATCGTCACGAACGCCGAGCTGTCGGCGATGCTGGGTGAAGACATCGCCCCCTTCGTGAGCGGGACGCTGGGGATTGAACAGCGCCACTGGTGCGGCCCCGACGAAAGCACCGCGGATCTGGCCGAGGAAGCCGGACGCCTCGCGCTTGAGATGGCCGGCGCGACGCCGGAGTCGGTGGATCTGCTGATCATCGCCACCGACACGCCGGAGTTCGTCTCACCGGCGACGTCCAGCGTGGTGCAGGGGCGCCTCGGGTTGGTCAACGCCGGGACGTTCGACCTCAATGCCGGCTGCGCCGGCTTCGTCACGGCGCTCGACGTGGCCTGGAAGTATCTCTGCGCCGACGAGCGCTATCGCCGGGTCCTCGTGATCGGCGCGTACGCGATGAGCAAGTACCTCGACCAGCACGACAAGAAGACGGTGACGATCTTCGCCGACGGGGCGGGGGCGGCGCTCGTGGAGGTGCAGCCCCGCACGGGCTCGCCGCGTGGCATACTCGCGTCGGAGCTGTTTGCCGACGGGCGCTACTGCCACGGCATGGGCATCTTTGCCGGCGGGACGCGCACCCCCATTACCCCGATCGTGCTCGAGCAGGGCATTCAGAACAAACTCCGCTTCGTGCAGAAGTATCCGGCGAGCGTCAACGAGGAGGGGTGGCCGCGCATCGTGCGCTCGGTCCTCGGCCGAATCGGCGCCACGCCGGCCGACGTCGATCTGTGGTTGTGGACGCAGGTCAATCGCAGCACGATCGTGCAGGTAATGCGGACGCTCGAACAGCCGCTCGCGCGTGCCCACACCATCATGCAAAAGTGGGGGTACACGGGCTCGGCCTGTCTGCCGATGGCGCTCGATGATGCCGTGCGCACCGGCGTGGTGCGGGACGGGCAGCTGCTGGTCTTCACCGGGTCAGGCGCGGGGCTCGCGATGGGATCGGTGGCGATGCGCTGGGCCAGCACGGGGCCGGGCTGACCATGGCCTCGGCGGTGATCCCGGTGGATGTCGAGACGCGCGTGCCGCGCGGCGATGCGCCGCTCGTGCACCGCTTCTTTGCGCGCGCCGAGGCGACCCCGCACGAGGAGGCCTTTGCGGTGTATCCCGCGGGAGCCGCTTCGCCATCCGCGCGGCTCACCTGGGGTTCCTGGTGCCAGCAGGTGCAGGCGCTCGCGATCGTGCTGCTCGACGCCGGCGTCGCACCCGGGGATCGGGTCGCCGTGCTCGCGGGCAATCGCCCCGTGTGGCCCATTGCCGATCTGGCCATTCAGGCGCTCGGGGCGGTGGGAGTGGGCCTGTACCCCTCCAGCGCCCCCGCGCAGATCGATGCGCTGCTGGCGGATAGTGGCGCCTGTTGGCTGATCACCGATGACGCCACGCAGGCGCGGCGACTGGCGGCCGCGCCGAACGGCGGCGACCTGCGCGGCGTGGTGCTCGATACGCACGAGCCGGTGTCGAGCACGGCGCGCCTGCAGACGCTCGCGTCGGTCCTCGACGCGGGGGCTGCGCAGCTCGCGCAGGATCCCACGGCGCGCGATCGACTGACTGCACGCCGCGAGTCCGTAACGCCCGATCACCTCGCGGCACTGATCTACACCTCCGGCTCCACGGGCATCCCCAAGGGCGCGTGCATCACGCACCGCTATCTGGCGGCGTCGGCGGAGTCGATTGCCGCCGTGCTGGATCTGACGGCGGCGGACCGGGGGCTCAGCTTCCTGCCGTACTCGCACGCGGCCGAGCGGATCTTCGGCCAGTGCACGCGCATTCTCGTGGGGATGCCGGCGGCGCTCATTGAGGACCCGAGCGACCTCTTTCCGGTGGCCGCGCACTACGAGCCCACGCTGTTCGGCGCGCTGCCGCGCATCTTCGAACGGCTCTACGAAGCGGCCGAAGTGGCCGAGGGGCGTGGTGAGGACCCTCGCGCCGCCATGGCGCAGCGCATCGGGACTCGGGTGCGCCTGGCCACCTCGGGCGGGGCGGCGCTCCCGATTGCCGTGGCCGAACGACTGGACGCCCTGGGGCTGCGGATTCTCGGGGCCTACGGCCAGACGGAGCATCTGTGCGTGGCGATGAATCGACCGGCCGCCCCGCGCTTCGATACCGTCGGGCCACCGATGCCCGGCACACAGCTGCGCGTGGACGAGCAGGGCGAACTGCTGATCGCCCGGAGCGCGCTGACCTTCTCCGGCTATTGGCGTCGCGCCGAGGAGACGGCGGCGGCCTTTACGGCCGATGGCGCGTGGCTGCGTACGGGCGATCAGGCCGCGCTGCTGCCGGATGGCGCGGTGCGCATTACCGGTCGCGTCAAGGAGCTCATCGCCCTCTCCACCGGGCGCAAGGTGGCGCCCCTGCCGATCGAGGCGGCCCTCACCGCGACCCCGTTGATCGCCCACGCCGTGGTCCATGGCGAGGGGCGCAAGTATCTCGTGGCGCTGGTGTCGCTCCGACGGGAGATGGTGGAGCAGTGGGCCGCGTCGCGCGGGCTGGCGCTGGGCTGGCCGGACCTGGCCACCCATCCCGCCGTGGAGGCCGAGGTGCAGGCCGCGGTGGCGACGGTCAACACCGACCTGGCCCGGACCGACCGGGTGCAGGCGGTGGCCATGGTGTCCGACGTCTTCACTCCCGAAAATGGGCTGCTCACGCCCACATTGAAGGTCATCCGGCGCGCCGTCGAGGCGCGCTACGTCGAACAGTTCGACGCGCTGTATCGGCGCGGTGGAGGTGGCCCATGAGCATGGGCATTCCCCGCCCGCCGACGCGGCGCGGCGCATTGCTCCTTCCTGCCTGCTCTCCCCCCGTGGTTCCCCTCCTGGAGGATTTCGCATGAGTTTCTTTGTTCACTCGCTCGCCCTGCCGCGCGCCGTGCGCGTGGCCGTGGCGGTGGCCGTCACCCCGGTGGTGGCCATGGCGCAGACCGGCAGTCTGTCGGGGCTCGTGACCGACAGCGCCAAGTCGCCGCTTCCCGGCGCGCAGGTCACCGTCGTGGGCACGCGCTTCGCCGCGACGTCCGGGCTCGACGGCCGGTATCGCGTGGTCGGCATTCCGGCCGGTTCATACACCATTCGCGTGCAGCGTATCGGCGCGACCGCGCGGTCGTTCGACAACGTGGCCATTGCCGCCAACGGTGAGGCCAAGCTCGACGTGACGATGCAGGCGACGGCGCTGCAGCTTGGCGGCTATGTCGTGTCGGCGTCGCGTCGCGTGGAGAAGATCACCGACGCGCCGGCCACGGTCACGCGCATCACGGCCGATCAGCTCAGCACCACGCCGGGCGCCACCTTCGCCTCGGTGCTCAAGGACGTGAAGGGTGTGGACTTCGTGCAGACGGGCATTGTGGCCGCCGGGATCAACGCGCGCGGCTTCAACAGTGCATTCAACAACCGCATGCTGCAGCTCGAAGACAACCGCATCGCCACGCTGCCGGAAAATGGGCTGCCGGCCGGCCTCTTCACCACGATCCCCAAGGTGGACGTGGCCGGTGTTGAAGTGCTCGTGGGCCCGGGCGCCGCGCTCTACGGCCCCGATGCCTCGAACGGCGTCGTGACGCTGCTCTCCAAGGATCCCAAGCAGTATCGTGGCCTCACCATCGAGACCTCGATGGGGTCGAACGGTGGCCCGATCGGCTCGACGTTCCAGGATCGTGCGGGGCGTGCCTCCTCGCTCGACGCGCAGTTCCGCTACGCCAACGTGTGGAAGCAGTTCGGCTACAAGGTGACCGGTGAGCGCCTCTGGGGCCGCGACTGGCAGAACACGAACAACTACCTCCTCGGCACCGCGGTCGTGCCGGAGCGCAGCACCGATTGGGGCACGTCGTACAACCGCCTCGGCGGTGCGCTCGTGTACTACGCCAAGAACGGCGGCCGCCTGGAAGTGCAGGGTGGCGCGAGCAAGAGCAACGGCGTGGGCGTGACGAGCGCCGGCCGCAACCAGCTCAAGGACTGGCAGTATGCGAATGCGCAGATCCGCTACACGTCGGATCACTGGTTCGCGCAGGTGTACCAGACGCACTCGCAGTCGGGAAGCACCTACGCCCTGAACGGGTTCTCGACCAACCGCGCCAACCCCGCGAACGCCGCGCTCTCCGACGACTCGGTCAAGGCGCTCTCGGCGTTCCCGGCCGACGGCAAGCTGCAGGCGGCGGAAATCCAGAACAACGTCACGCTGCCGAAGCTCTACAACACGCGCATCGTGTCGGGCGTGCAGGTGCGCCAGGATATCGTGAGCTCCAAGCGCATCTGGCTGACCGACGCGCTCACGGGCGAAGATCTCAAGATCAAGCAGGCGGGCGTGTACGTGCAGACCGAGACGCCGATCACCGAGCAGACGAAGCTCGTGTTCGGTGGCCGCTACGACAAGCCGGACTTCTACGAGGCGCAGTTCAGCCCGAAGGCGGCGCTGCTCATCTCCCCCGATGAGAACTCGACGTTCCGCCTGACGTTCAATCGCGCCTACAAGTCGCCGACGGTGCTCCAGACGAGCTTCTTCTATCGCGACTTCGCGCCGGGCAGCGGCGTGTTCGGCAACCGCGACGGCATCATCGTGAAGAATGCGGCCGGCACCGTGACGCGGACGCTGGCGGCGGTGGTCCCGGAAGTGAACAACACCATCGAAGTCGGCTATAAGGGCGTCATCAAGGACAAGCTGTACCTCGACGTCGCGGCCTACGTGGCGAAGTACAACAGCTTCCTGTCGCCGCTGCAGCTGGTGGCGATCCCGGCGCTTGGCACGTTCGGGTACAACGCCAAGACCGGGCAGAAGTTCGTCAACGCGCGGGGCGCCGACCAGAACGTCCTCACGTACTTCAACCTCGGCAAGGCGCGGCTCTCCGGTATCGACGCCGGCGCGCGCTATGTCGTGAACCCGAAGGTGACGCTCAGCGCCACGGCGTCGGTGCTCAAGCTCGACTCGATCATCCCGAAGGCGGGCGATCCGGCCGAAGCGACGGCGCTCAACAGCCCGACGATCAAGTCCACGATGGGTGTGGATGGCCGCAACCTCTGGTACGATCTCTTCGCGGGGCTCAACATGCGCTTCGTGAAGGACTACCAGTTCCTCTCCGGCGCGCACAACGGCCGCATCCCGGGCTTCCTGACGTCGGATATCAACATCGGCCGTCGCCTGAACGAGAACTTCACGCTCAACGTCTCGGCGCAGAATCTCTTCACCTGCACGAGCGGCACGGTGATTCCGCCCACGGCGGTGACCGCCTCGCGCCCGTCGACGTACGTGCGCGGCTGGGGTTGCGGGCTGGGCCGTCGCCACATGGAGCTCCTGAACATGCCGTCGGTAGGCTCGATGATGTTTGTCGGGTTGCGTGTTGACCGCTGATTCCGTGCCGGTGCAGGTGATGACCGGTGAGTACGCTGGCGCCGAGGGAACTCGGCGCTGGCGGCTCGCCATGCCGGCGGGGCATCGCGCCACCACGCCGCGGCCAATGCTCGTCATGCTGCATGGCTGCTTGCAGGACGCGTCGGACATCGCCCGCGGCAGCCGGCTCGATGCCCTCGCCGAGCAGGAGGGGGTGCTGGTGCTGTATCCGGAGCAGCCGGAGACGGCGAATCCCCGGAAGTGCTGGAACTGGTTTGACCCCGCCAATCAGGGGCGCGGCGGCGGAGAGCCTGCGCTGCTCGCGGCGCTCATCGATCGCGTGGCAATGGATCACGGCGCCGATCCGGCGCGCATTCATCTCGCCGGTGTCTCGGCGGGCGCGGCCATGGCGACGCTTGTCGCGGTGGCCTATCCCGAACGCTATCAGTCGCTCACGTCGGCGTCAGGCATCGGCTGGCGTGCCGCGCCGTCGGTGGCCGAAGCACTGTCGGTGATGCAGCGGGGCGCGGGCGAACAGCTCCCGTCCCCGGTGCAGATGGTGGAGGCGATGGGCACCCGTGCGCGCGCGTTTCCCGTGCTCGTGGTACACGGTGTGGCCGATCACGTGGTGAGCATTCGGAATGCCACCGAGATCGCCCAGCAGTTCGCGGGACTGCACGATCTGTTGCGCACGCGCGCCGGCCAGCCGGCGTTGCAGCGCGCGGAGCTGGAGCCCGTGACCGACGGGGGCTACACCGTGCGTGAGCAGCAGTGGCGGGATCCCGACGGCCGACCGCTCGTCACGCTGCTGCGCATCGACGAACTCGGGCATGCCTGGTCGGCCGGCGATGCCAGTGGTTCGTTCACCGATCCGCAGGGGCCGGTGATTGGTCGCCGCATCGCGGCCCTGCTGCGGTAAGTCGGCGGTGTACCCGCATCTGCCCGAGCTGTTCGATCCGATCGCGTGGTGGGCCACCGTCGATGGGGCCCGCACGGCCGTCATCGATCCGGTACATGAGCGGCGCTACAGCTATCGCGAGCTCGATGCGCACGCCTCGGCGTGGCACGTGATGCTGGCGCAGTTGGAGGTCGCGCCGGGCGACCGCGTGGCGATTCTGGCGCAGAATCGCTACGCGTTTCTGCCGCTCTTCTTTGCCTGTGTGCGTCGGGGCGCCGTGTTGGTCCCGCTCAACTGGCGGTTGTCGGCTCCGGAGCTCGCGCGCGTGCTGGCGGATGCGCAGCCCGCGCTCTGCTTCGGGGAAGACGCCTATCGTGGCGTGGCCGAGGAGGCGGTGCGGCTCGCCGATGTGGCGACGCCGCGCTGGATCGACCTCGATCGCGAGCTGGCGCCGCTGCTCCGCGCTGCCGCCGGCGCGCCGGTGCCCGTCAGTCCGCCGCGCCATTACGACGATGCCACGATGCTCCTCTACACGTCGGGGAGCACCGGCACGCCCAAGGGGGTGGTGCTGCCGCATCGGCAACTGCTGTGGAACGCGATCGCCACCACGACGGGCTGGAGCCTCGGCGCCGACGACGTGGGCCCGGTGGCCACGCCCTTCTTCCACACCGGCGGCTGGCACGTCTTCACCACGCCGCTGCTCTATCGGGGCGGCGCGCTCGTCATGATGGGCGCCTTTGATCCGGCGACCTATCTCGAGACGATCGATCGCCACGGCATCACGGTGACGTTCGGCGTGCCGACGCAGCTGGACCTTGTCCAGCGCGCCGCCGACTGGGGGCGGCCGCTGCCGCGCCTGCGCTCGTTCTTCTCCGGCGGCGCGCCGTGTCCGCAGCGCACCAAGGACGCCGTGCGCGCGGCGGGTTATGGCTTTCGCGAAGGGTACGGGCTCACCGAGTGCGGCCCGAATTGCTTCGCCACCAATGCGGCGACCGCGCTTGAAGAGGACGGCAGCGTGGGCTGGCCGATCCCGTTTCTGCAGATGCGGCTGCGTCGCGATGATGGGGCGCTCGCGCTGGCCGACGAAGTGGGCGAGCTCGAGCTGCGGGGGCCGCAGATGTTCGGCGGCTACTTCCGCGCCCCCGACAAGACGGCCGAGGTGATGACGCCGGATGGCTGGCTGCGGACGGGCGACCTGGCGAGTCGCACGGAGCAGGGCGTGCACCGCATTCGCGGCCGTCGCAAGGAGATGTTCATCTCCGGTGGAGAGAACGTCTTCCCCGGCGAGGTCGAGGCCGCCATGCTGAATTGTCGGGGCGTCCTCGAAGCCACCGTGGTCGGCATTCCCGACGCCCGGTGGGGCGAGGTCGGCTGCGCGTTGATCGTGCGCGGCGCCGAGCCGGTGGATGCCGCCGCGCTGCTCGCCGAGGCCCGGCAGCGTCTCGCGGGGTACAAGGTCCCCAAGCAGCTGCTGTTCGTGGACGCGATCCCCAAACTCGGATCAGGGAAGATCGACCGACGTGCTGCGGCGCAGCTGGTGAGTGAACGGCTGGCCGCCGAGGCCACCTGACATGTCGCCGCTCACGGCGCAGGCCCGCGCGAAGGGCTCGGCGGTGCATGCCACGCTGGCCTTCATCGGCGAGCGTTTCGGCGCGCGGACGCGCGGCGATGTCCTGGCGGCGCTGACGGCCGACGATCGCGCCGCGGTGCAGGCGATTGCGCCCACGGCGGAGATTCCCTACGACTTGCTCGTTCGCCTCTGGCAAACAGTCGATGTTTCGGTGCCGCCAGGCCCCGAATCCGCCAACTGGGCCGACGCCGCGGGCGAAGCCTCGATCGGCTCGTTCGGCGTACAGCTCTATGGCGGGATTCTCCGGAAGCCCTCGCCGCGCGAGTTCCTGACGCAGAGCATCTCGCTCTTCCAGCTGTTCTATCAGCCGGGGGACATGGAAGTCGTGGAGGACACGTCGGGGCGCGCGGTCCTGCGGCTCGTGGGCTTCGACCCGATGACCCGGCTGTTCTGTGATCGCCTGACTGGCGGACTTCGGCGCGCCATCGCCCTCGCGCGGGGGGAGCAGCCCCGGGTCCGGCATGTGCGCTGCGCCATTGAGGGCGACGCGTTCTGCGAATGGGAGCTGCAGTGGGGCGACGATGCGCCCCCCGCTGGCGCGCGCGCCTCGTCGTAGCGAGCATTGGGGGATGCCGCCGCGCCGCCCCGCCAAACGCGCTTCCGACGAACAGGAATTTCTCGCGCCGACGCAGCTCGACCTGTTCCCGATGCGTCCGGTCATCGAGCCGCTCGACGCGCGGGCCGTGGTCGGGCCGCGCACGGCGGTCGAGCACCTGGTGCGGGTGCGACTGCGACCGAATGATGCGCCGCATCTGGTCTTTCATGACCGGCACGGATGGTACTGTGAGGCGCACGGCCCCTCGTGCCATGCGGTGGCGCTCGCCCGTGAGGAAGTCACGTGACGGCGGCCGGGCCAGACGCGCCCATCTGGGTCCCCTCGCCCGCGGCGTGTGAGTCCACGCGCCTGCACGCCTTTCTCACGTCGCTGCGTGCGCGCGGCGTGGTCGGCCCGGATGTCACCGGCGCGCACGCGCTGCAGCGCTGGTCCGTCGCCAACCCGGAAACGTTCTGGGCGGAAGTCTGGCGTGCCGCCGATATCCTCGCGGATGGCCCAGGACCGACGGACGCCCCCTGGGCGCAGGTGCTGCTGGGGGGCGATCGCATGGCGCCCCCGGACGCGGTGCACGGCCCCCGGTGGTTCACCGGCACGCGGCTCAATTTTTCCGAGCATCTGTTGCGCCGCCGCGATGACGCGCCGGCGCTGGTCGCGTGGAACGAGCACGGCGCTGGCCAGCGACTGACGTTCGCCGAGCTCGCGGTGCAGGTGGCGCAGTGCGCGGCCGCGTTGCGCGCCCTCGGGGTCTCGAGCGGTGACCGTGTGGTGGGGTGGATGCCTAATCTTCCCGCGACCGTGGTCGTGATGCTCGCGGCGGCATCGATTGGCGCCACCTGGTCGAGTTGCTCTCCGGACTTCGGCACCAAGGGCGTGCTCGATCGCTTTGGGCAGATCGCGCCGACGGTGCTGCTCGCCGCGGATGGGTACTGGTACGCCGGCAAGACGATCGACTGCCGCCCGCGCCTGGCGGAGATCGTGGCCGCGCTCCCGTCGCTGCGGGCCACCTGGGTCGTGCCCTACGTGGACGCGGCTCCCGACCTGACGTCGGTGCCCGGCGCCCGTCTGTTCACGGACGTCCTGGCGGCGTATGCGAGCGAACGCGAGCCGCACTTCACACGCCTGCCGTTCGATCATCCGCTTTACATCCTGTACTCCTCCGGCACGACCGGCCTGCCCAAGTGCATGGTGCATGGGGCCGGGGGTACGCTGCTGCAGCACTGGAAGGAGCTGGCGTTGCACACCGATCTGCACGCCGGCGATGCGCTGTTCTACTTCACCACCTGCGGATGGATGATGTGGAACTGGCTGGTGTCGGGGCTCGCGGTGGGGGCCACGGTGGTGCTGTACGACGGCGCGCCGCTGGCGCCCGATCCGGCGATCCTGTGGCGCATGGCGAGCGCCGAGCGCGTCGCGGTGTTCGGCACGAGCGCCAAGTATCTCGCCATGCTCGAGAAGGAGGGTGTCCGTCCGCGCGAGCTCGTGGACGTGACGGCGCTGCGCGCGATCTGTTCGACGGGGAGTCCACTCGCCGCGCACAGCTACGACTTCGTCTATCGCGAGATCAAGGCCGACGTCCGCCTGTCGAGCATCAGCGGCGGGACCGACATCGTGAGCTGCTTTGCGCTGGGCGATCCCACGGGGGCGGTGTATCGCGGCGAACTGCAGATGCGCGGGCTCGGCATGGCCGTGGATGTGCTGGACGACCATGGCCGCCCCGTGCGTGGGGAGCCGGGCGAGCTCGTGTGCACGAAGCCGTTCCCCAGTATGCCGGTGGCGTTCTGGAACGATCCGACCGGTGCACTCTATCGCGCCGCCTATTTCGAGCACACGCCCGGGGTCTGGCGCCATGGGGACTGGGCCGAGCTCACCGCACACGACGGGCTGATCATTCATGGGCGGAGCGATGCCACGCTCAACCCCGGCGGCGTGCGCATCGGCACCGCCGAGATCTATCGCCAGGTCGAGCAGATCCCCGAGGTGGTCGAGTCCCTGGTGGTGGAGCAGACCATCGGCGAGGCCGCCGGCACCGATTCCCGGGTGGTCCTGTTCGTTCGGCTCCGCCCCGACGTCGCGCTCGACGACGCGCTGCAGCGGACAATCCGCACGCGTATCCGCGAGCACACGAGCCCGCATCACGTGCCCAAGGTCATTGTGGCGGTGCCGGACATTCCGCGTACGATCAGCGGCAAGATCACCGAACTGGCGGTGCGCGAGGTAATCCACGGCCGGCCGGTGAAGAACGTCGATGCCCTGGCCAATCCCGAGGCGCTGGCGTACTTCCGGAACCGGCCCGAGCTTTCCGGGTAGTCCCACCACGGCTCCCGCCCCGATCTCTCTCCGGAGACCCGGTATGCGCTACTCCCCCGTCCGCTCGCTGGCCACCGCCCTGCTGCTGGCCGCCTCCACCCTTGGTGCGCAGCCCAAGCCCGCCGCCAAGCCAGCCGCCAAGCCGGCCGCGGCGCCCGCAGCC